>JAZOUM010000098.1:0-10211 GCA_045658205.1 Eubacteriales bacterium
CTCTTTGGGCCTCAGCCTGAAGAAAGACGAAGAATAAGATATTAGGAGGACATAACAAATGAGAAAGCTTGGCAGAACTACTGCACAGCGTAAAGCTATGCTCAGAGGTATGGTAACTCTTCTTCTTGAATGTGGTAAGATTGAGACCACTTACACAAGAGCTCAGGAGGTTTCCGCTAAGGCGGACGAAATGATCACCCTCGGTAAGAAGGGCGGTCTTGCAAACTACAGAGCAGCTCTTGAGTACATCACCAAGGAAGACGTTGCTAAGAAGGTATTCTCCACTCTCGCTCCTCAGTATGCTGAGGTAGACGGCGGTTACACCCAGATCTTCAAGATGGGTCCCCGTCGTGGCGACGGCGCAGAAATGGCTATCGTAAGACTCGTAGCTGTTGACGCTCCTAAGGCAGAAGAGACTTCTGAGAACTAATTAATTAGTTATAAAAGGGCAGGGGATGCAATTGTATCCCCTGCCTTGTTTTTATTTAATAAAAAGCGGTGATATGCAACCCAAGGTTGACAATATCACCGCTTTTTGCGTGTATCTCGCTTACTTGATTAATCGGCGAAGCTCTCAATAGGAGTTTCGCTGATGCCTACAACGTCCTCTACGGGCATTGCAAACGCTATTCCCTGACCGGGCGTTTTAAGACCGACTGCCTTGTAGAGCGCATGGAGTATCTCGTTCTTGATAGATGAGTCAACAAGTATCATTACTATCTCCTTCTCGGGCTGGATAGCGATACCGTACAGCTTTTCTGCCTCGGCATTGGCTGTTCCTCTGGCTCTGATGACCGTTCCACCTCTTGCGCCGAGCTCGCGAGCGGCATCCATTACCGACTCGGAGAATCCGGAGTTAACTATACATATTATAACTTCGTGCTTGTAGCCTTTCATATTAAACCTCCAGTTGTGGTGTTGCTGAGGAACTGATAGATCGCGACGCCTATCGTGCTCGTCATCGGTACGGTATAAGCAATGCCTTTGCCGCCCTTTACCGACCTGAACTTTTCCTCAAGCTCACTAAGAGCCGCGCGACACTTATCGCGTCTTATAACGCTTATGATAACCGATTTTTCGGAATCGGTAAGACCGAGAAGGCTCTGTATCTTTGTGTCAGCTGTGCCGTTAGCGGCTACAACCATTTGCATATTGATCTCGTATTTTCCGAGTACGTCTACGTAAAACTCCGCTTTGTTACGGTTTATTATTGTAAACAAAAGCAAGAGCTTCTTGGGAGCTGTCATACCGGCAGGGCGATTTGCCTTATCGGATGTATTGGTTGCGCTTTTTTTAATTCTATAAGCTTTTGCCATAACACACGCCCCCTTACATAAAGTCTATTATCTGCTCGTCTTCCGCGCTGAGAATCTTCTTCATAGCGATTCCGTCGCTTATCTTCTTAGCGATGATGGAACGGAAGCCGAGTATCTGTATGGTAATAAGCGGAGCCATAGCAACCATTGCTACGATTCCGAATGCGTTTGAGAGAATACTGTCTACACCGCCTGTAATACCCGCGCATACGCCTACGGCAAACGGTAGGATAAAGCTTGATGTCAAAGGACCAGAGGCAACTCCACCTGAGTCAAACGCGATAGCGGTGTATAGACCGGGCACAAAAAAGGAAAGCCCAAGAGAGAGCATATATCCCGGTATAAGATAGAAGAGAATATTGAAGTCAAAGATTATTCTCACTATCGAGAGGCAGATCGAAAGACCTACGCCTATTGAGAGAGCGATCATCATAGATCTTTTGCTGACTGTACCCTCGGTGATCTCCTCTACCTGTTTGTTTAGTACGTGTACCGCTGGTTCTGCAAGCACGACCACCATACCTATAACAAGGCTGAAGATTATTGCCACTATCTTATTGCCTGCAATCTCGGTGCCGAGCTTATAGCCTATCGGCATAAATCCAATCTTAACTGCCGAGAGGAATATGACAAGACCAACAAAGGTATACGTAATACCTATAGCGATCTGAATAAGTCTTTTCTTGGGAAGCTTGAGTACAAGGAGCTGTAATACAACGAAGAATGCGATGATAAGACCGAGCGCTAAGGCGACCTCTTGTGCCGTCTCAATCAATATCTCGAATATATGTAAAAAACCGTAGTGCAGATCGTACTGCGAAAGGTCGTAAGGTTGCATTTCACCGGATACCGTGCATCCAAGCAGCAGTACCGCAAGGATAGGACCGACGGAGCAGAGCGCTATAAGACCGAAGGAGTTTTCGCTCGAGTCCTTACCTCCGATGGTAATAGCTATACCAACGCCAAGCGCCATGATGAAGGGGACGGTGATAGGACCGGTGGTAACTCCGCCGGAATCAAATCCCATGGCTATAAGATTGCTATTGCCGGATTCGATAAGTATAGCGGTTACAGCAAATAGCATCATATAAAAGAACATCAACAGCTTGGAAAGGGGCATTCTTGTAACTATCTTGAGTATGGAAATTACAAGAAGAAGGCCTACGCCGCCTCCTACCGTAAAGATAAGAAGCTTGGGATTCATAATAGTCGATACCTGATTTGCAAGTACCGTCAGATCGGGCTCGGCTACCGTAATAAGTATACCCATAGCAAAGCAAACGCCGAGAAGCAAGAGCAGACTTTTAAGCTTGGTAAGACCGGAGCCTATGTGCTCACCCATAGGTGTCATCGCCAGATCGGCACCGAGATTGAATAGGGCTATGCCAAATATAAGAAATACTGCGGAAATCATAAATACTGTTATTTCAGCGGTACTAAAGTTGATTAGCGGTGTCAGATTTAAAAAGAACACTATAAGAACTATAGGCAGCACCGATATCAGCGATTCTTTAAGCTTTTTTAACAAAACCGAGTTCAATATACCTTACCTCCTTTTCGCCTTGCGGCGTATTTTGCCTTTTACTATCAATAATATTATTCTATCATACTATTTAATAAATGTCAAATGTTATTTGTATGTTTTTTATAAAATATTTTGTTAAATATTCCTAAACGTATATAATGAAATAGAGATCAAAACAATACCTAAGTTTGACGTCTTACGTGAAAAAGGGCGCCTCCAATTTACATTTAAGACGCCCTTGCAATTCATAAGGTGATTTACATATTTTCGTGCTTGATCCTTAATGCCTCTACGTTCTCTTCAACGCGTCTTTTGTGTAGCGGATACCAGAACCACAGTATCAGAGCAAGGATTCCAAACCCTAAGGCGGGTACAAGAGTGGAAATATCATATACTCCCTTAAGCACTCCTTCCTCGAAAGCCGTTTTGTCCGAATAACCGATAGCTGATAAGAGAGCGCCGGTCAGTCCTGCCGACAACGCCTGTCCGAGCTTGCGCGCAAAGGAATATAGCGCATATATTGTACCGTCCTCGCGTCTTCCGTATCGTAGCTCCGCATCGTCTATGACGTCGGTTATCAAAGCCCACGATACCATTGCAAATATACCAAGGCCAAACCAACTTGCGAGATTGACTAAAACGTATATCCAGACGTTTTGTGGTCTGATTGCAAATAAAAGTATGCATATTGCGGCCGCAAGTAGATTTGACGCCGCGCTTATTTCAGCCTTACCAAAACGTTTAGACATTGGCTTGGCGACAACGGCGGCAGCTATCATACCTCCCATCATAGCTATCGTAGCTACAGATTGAGCCGTGACGTTGCCGTAGTAGTTTGGATAAATATAATTTGACATTGACTGCATCGTCAACTGCGCAAGCAGCATAACTACCGAGCCGACAATGATGGATATCAGCGCTCGGTTGTTAAAGGCCTCCTTGAGCATAAGCGCTACGCTCGGTTGTCTATGCCTTGAGCTTTCGCTTATCACTCGCTCTGTCGACAAGACGTAGCAGATCATATAGCATATTATAGCGAGAATAGAAAATATACCCGCTATCAGCGTGAACCTCGGACCGTTCAGTACGGTCTTGTCCCCGAGCCTCTCGTATGCAAAAAGAGGTATCCCTGCGCCAACTATCACACCGGCAAGAGTACTGCCCATTGTACGAAACGTAGACAGCGACTGTCGATCACCGGGATCTCTTGAGATTGCGGAAGCCATTGAGCCGTATGGGATATTGATGGAGGTATAGAATATCGATCCCCATAAAATATAAGTTACGCCGAGCCAAACTATCTTAAACCACATTTTTGAGTCCGCAAAAGCGCTTTGATATATTAAAAAGGAAGAAATCGCGACCGGCGCCGCCATGCGAAGGATCCAGGGCTTAAATTTTCCTTGACTTGTCACGCGCGATCTATCCGCTATTCTACCCATCGTAACGTCGGTAAATCCGTCGACAAATCTTGCCAGTGTTATGACCAGACCTACTATCCACGGCGCAACTCCCATAACGTCGGTATAAAATTTTAAAAGAAAGCTCGAGGATAAAATGAAGGTAAAGTCGTTTCCAAAGTCTCCGAAGAGGTAGCCGAGCTTGTCCCGTATACCAAACGGGCGATTATATTTTCTATCTAACGAGTCCATATCTGCTCCTTTTTGTTATGTTTTTATTTTACCAAATTGCATTGCTTTTAAACCGTAAGTTCGATTGGGAAAATATTTCATTTTTCATAGCAAAGCTATTGACAAGCAACAAAACGTTATGTTAAAATAGGACGGGTACTAAAATGGTACAAGTACAAATAACAAAAATGCGAGGACTTCACAATGCGACACAACCAAAAGCCTACTCTTACAAGGGCGATCATAATACAAACGGCATCGGAGCTTTTCTTTGAGAAGGGCTTTTCAAAAACAACTTCAACCGAGATATGCAAGATTGTCGATATAAGTAAAGGAAATCTCACCTTTTATTTTCCTACCAAGGAGCATATACTTGCGGTTCTTGTCAAGATGACGATAGACTTCCAATGGCAAGAGATGGAAAATATAACCGACGAGGGCAAAAGCTCCCTACTTGCTTACTGTCTTGAGCTTAGCACAATGGCGGCAGTCAGCGATGACGTTCCGGAGATGCGAGACTTCTTCGCCGCGGCTTATTCTCACCCTATGACTCTTGATCTTATAAGATCCAACGATATTGAGAAAATGAAAATGATCTTCGGCGAATATACGAGGGATTGGTCGGATGAGCGCTTTGTTGCTTTGGAATCTATTGTTTCCGGTATCGAGTACGCTACCTTGATGCCGACCGAGCATTCCGTGAGCTTAGAGAAGAGAATAGAGACGGCGTTAGATACGATTATGCTTATGTTCGGTGTTCCGGAGCAGTTGCGCAAAGCGAAAATCGCTAAGGTACTTGCAATGGATTATCACACGATCGGTAGAAGGGTGTATGAGGAGTTTAAGCAGTACGTGACGGATGCTAACGAGCATGCGCTTGATGAGATTCTTAAAAGCTCTAAGATCCGAGCTTACAAATAAAGGATGGCGGACGGATATATGAAAAAAATTATTTCATTGATTTTGGCGACTTTTATTCTCGCTTCAATCACGGCTTGTAGCCTGAAGCATATCGAGGATACCAACGGAGCGGATAATTTCGAGCTACAGCAGATCACCGACGAGAATATCTGCAGGATGGATATCGGCGCGTTGAACGTTACCGAGTCTAACGATATCATCGGAGATACCGTAACATATAAATCTAAAAAATTCACGGGTGTGTATGAGGTTTATTATACCAACATCATTACCAACCGCTTTGAGATCACCGTCAACCACGCGAGAGTGGATAAGGGGAACTTTAAAATGGTACTTTTAGTGGACAATGAGATCGTCCACACCTTCGCGCTTAACGAGTTGACGCAGACCTTTGTTATGGAGGATGTTCGCGGAACGGTATCTCTCCGTATTGCAGGGGAGAGCGCGAAGTTCCAATTTGACTACTACGTTCTATAAATATTATCGCAAAGGAGAAATATATGAAAAAACTTACAACAGCTCTTGTTGCACTTGTTCTTTGCGTCAGTATGGCAATCGGACTATTAAATACTCGAATGGTTGCTTATGCTGAGATCAATGATGGCGTAAATGCCACAAATAGCGTTTATCCAGAGGACGGATACGTGTTTCTTGATCATAGCGCCACGTTGCGCGATCCAATAAAAATTACTTCGCAAAATGCCGGAAGATACGAGCCTACGTCTTACGTTTATTTTGGAGACGTATACAATAGCGTGACAGGCGAATACGAGCCGATTCTTGCTCGTGTGTTGGATGCTGACAATGATAACGCGGGTGGAGATGGTGCGATGTTTTTGCTTGCGGAAAATGCGATCGTATCAGACCAAATATTCTCTGACGTTGAAGATACGGGCGAATTTGTTGATTATAGAAATGTTTATACCGAAAGCGCTATAAACAACATTGAATTAAGTAGCTTTTTCTCTCCCGAAGAAATCGGGTTGATCAGAGCGATCACTAAAACCGACGTTGCCGAGAACATGTTGGGTATGTTTGGGTTTGTCGATGACGGTTATTACTATACTTGGGAAACCGATGAATTTGACGGAAGTAACGCGGTATACGCGGATAGCGCGGAGCTGCTCAAGGATAGCTACATCTTTCCTCTTTCGGTTGAGGAGCTTTACAAATACGTTGCAGATCACGGCGGGTCAGATGCCCTTTCTACGTTAAGCTTCGAGACGGGAGAGCCTGTTTCCTGGTGGCTTAGAACCGGTGTTAACGACTACGGTGGTGATTACGTAGGCGTTGTCGGTAGCGACGGAATGGTGACTATAGCATCGGCTCAGCAATCCGAGATCGCCTTTCGACCTGCGTTTAACGTGGAGACTGAAGGCATTTCTTATCTTCAAGCGGTGGAAAACAATACGTACAGACTCGCGTTTTATACCGACGTTGCCGATGATTTTGAGGCTAAGATCGTTAGTATGGCGGACGGTGAGGTAACTATCAAATATAAAAACGCGCCGATAGATATATACGAGGATGACGGAAAAACAGGCTATATTTCCGTAATTATTACGGATAGCACTAATGAGGTCAGACATTACGGTACTGTATCGAGCGTTGTCGGCTCATCGGGAGAGATAACCTTTACGTTACCGGAGTATGTTCAGCCGGAATATGATAGACTGTACGCATTTTGGGAAGATAAGGCTGATAATAATAAGAGCGTCAGCTTTACGAGCAAATTTACAGATCTTGGAATTATTCACGACTTTGATAACGGAATATGCCGTGAGTGTGGCGCGTATCAGCCTCCGTTTTTGAACGATAACGGTACTGACGGCAATACGGCGGATGACTATTATGAGATAAGCAACGCAGGTCATCTCTATTGGTTTGCGAATCAGCTCAACACCGGTAACACCTCGATCAACGCCAAGCTTATTGCGGATATCACGGTCAATGAGAACGTTCTGAATACCGACGGTACGCTAAACGGCGACGGTAGTAATTTACGCGCTTGGACGCCGATCGGAAACTTATATAGAATGTACAGCGGTACGTTTGATGGCGATGGTCATACTGTCGGCGGTCTGTATTTGAACGACTCGTCTAAATCCTACGCCGGTCTGTTCGGATACGTTGGCGGTACGGTAAAGAACGTAGGCGTGATCGATTCCTATTTTAGCGGTTCAGTTGTTGTTGGCGGCGTAGTAGGATGCTCAGCTGTCAACAGCGTTATTGTCGGTTGCTATAACACGGGTACAGTAAACGGATCAGGTAGCTGTGTCGGCGGCGTGGTAGGCAGTAATTGCGGCGGCGTTATACAAAATTGTTCTAATGCGGGTATGGTAAGCGGCGCAGACTCGGTTGGTGGCATTGCGGGGGAAAGTATATCCGGAGGCTCCGTACAAAATTGCTACAACGTAGGCGTCATAATCGGTAATGAAGAGGTTGGCGGTGTGGTTGGAAGTAATAACTATGGAAGCACCGTAACTAACTGTTATTATCTTTTAGATACTGCTGTTGGCGGCATCAACGGTTATAATGTTAATGGATCTGCTGAGGTTAAAACCGCGGCGGAGTTTGCGAGCGGTGAGGTTGCGTATAAGCTTGGCGAAGGCTTCGGTCAGAGTATCGGAAACGATGAATATCCTGTTCTTGGCGGAGAAAAGCTGTACATCGGTTATCCTTCGTGCGCTCCGGATATGACCAAGACCTACACCAACGACGAGACGATACCTCAGGATAAGATCCACAGGGATTCGGATTCGGACAATAAATGCGATGAGTGTCTATCTGACGTATTCGTTTTTGAGGAAATGACTTATCGCATCGTAGGCGACATAACCAATGAGGGATTTGCGCTGACTGACAGCAATTTATCTTATAAGGATGAGCTTCAGGGATATCGCGCAGGCGAAGGATACCTGTTAGTTTATGATGAAAAAAGCGTAGTTCTCTACAATGCAACGATCGATATAAGAGGCACCGAGCATTTGGACGGTGTGCTTAGCCGTTCAACCAATTCGGCGTATGATGAAGGCTGTAGCATTATCTTTTACGGTACAAATAATATTTACTCCAAATACGATGTATATGCGATTTCCTTGACTTCGGAATCTACCGAGATTACCGGTAGTAGGATCATTGGAGCCGAGGGCGCTGTTTTGAACGTTTACGGACTTGTTTATGCCGAGGCTCTTACCTTTGAGGGCGGAACCGTTAATATTTACGGTGTGAGTGCAATGGGATCTTCACTTATATGTGATGTACTGGTTATAGAAGCAGATACCGTAGTTAATGCGAGCAGCGTTTCGGTTGTTGATGAAAATGGAGAAAAAGTAGAGACTTTTTGGATCGAAATTCTTGTTACTACCGAATATACCGTTGAAGGAACTTTAAACGGAATTATATGTCACGTCTTTGATATCGATGCCGGTATTGTGAAATACACGGTATACGGAGACGTAACGGCTAAGCATAATTTTATTGTATATCCGGAAGCATTTGGAGATATCGGGATTGAAATTATTTTTGAGATTCCCGAAGGCACGTCGGTTACGATCCCTGAAGGATATAAAATAGATATGACGACCTTTGATTCGACGGATATTAGGGGCGATCTTATAGTCTACGGAGAATTGATCTGCAATCACGAGGGTGGAAGCGCAACCTGCATCGATAGGGCAATTTGCGATGTTTGTAAACAGCGCTACGGCGAATTGAGTGCCGCAAATCACGTAACCGCAGAAGTGAAATATTCTTCTAACGGTAATGGAACTCATCGTGAGATATATACTTGCTGTGATGGAATAAAGAATGAGAGCCTGTCTTGCGCGGGCGGTGTTGCTACTTGCACGGCGAAAGCGATTTGCTCCTTGTGTGGTACTGAATACGGCCAGCTTCTTGATCACTCTTACGGTTCTGCGTGGATAACGAATGAGAACGAGCATTGGAACGAGTGCGTATGTGAAGATGAAGCGAACAAGGCGTCTCATACGGATACTGACGGCGACGAAGTGTGCGACACCTGCGGATATGCAATGCCTAAGGCGCCAACCGTTCCCGATGATGATACTGACGGTGAAGGCGAAGCTGAAGTAAACCCGGATAAAAACGAAACGAATGATGCTGAGACCGACGTTGAAGAGCCTTCTAAAAGCTATACTCTTGGCGACGGCATTATCATAGGTATAGTGATGGGTATTGCAGTGTTAGTCTTGCTCATCTGTATTGTAATCAAGAAAAGGATCTGATAAGATCTTGTAAAAAAACAACAAATTCAAAGCGGTGAGCATTAGCGCGTTTTCCGTTAAGGATATCGTACCGATGCTTACCGCTCTTTTATTTGTGGCGCTTCGGCGAAAATCTTGTTGCTTTTCAAAAGAATAATATTATTATTAAATGAAGCTTTTTCATCAATGTATTTTCTATTTGCGATGCCATAAATACAATCTTTGTAAGGCGCGTTATATGTTTTTTACACTGTCTCTGCCTCGTTTTATGGATATGATGGTTTTTATTTATATGAAAGATGCACAAAATGACGACTAACTTCTTGTCTATTTGTGCAAAATGCCCTTTTTCAAAAAAGTTCGAAAAAAATCAAAAAAAGTGCTTGACTTTTTATTTCCTTTGAGGTATAATAGACAAGTCAACAACGCAAGGGTGACTTGCGGGTTGCGCAAATTGCTCATTGAAAATTGAACAACATGAAATTTCGAGCACTGAAAAGTGCAGAGATCTCGTTAATACACTTTGAAAAAAGAAACTCATAAAGTAAAAAGATAGCTAGTAAAAGCTCTAAGAAGATGTTGAGTATCCCAC
>JAZOUM010000099.1:0-27460 GCA_045658205.1 Eubacteriales bacterium
TAGAAGTACGAGGCAACTATCTCAAAAAATGAGTTTCGGATATTTCTTTCGTATTCCATCAAACGCGCAATAGGAAGTTATTGCTTCGGGTAGAAGTACGAGGCAACTATCTCGAAAAATGAGTGTCGGATATTTCCCCCGTATTCTACCAAGCTCGCCGTATGTAGATACGGCTTCGGGTAGAAGTACGAGGCAACTATCTCAAAAAATGAGTTTCGGATATTTCTTTCGTATTCCATCAAACGCGCAATAGGAAGTTATTGCTTCGGGTAGAAGTACGAGGTAACTATCTCGAAAAATACTATTTTGGATTTTTCCTGTATTTCGCCAAGCTCGCAATAGATAGCTATTGATTTTGGCAGAAGTACAAATATACATCGAGAGCCTGAGTTTTTTGCTCAGGCTCTTGGATTAAAGTGAGGTAAAAATGAAAAATTACAAGGAGCTACTCAACGAAAATAGAGCGTGGGCAGAGGAAATCTTCAAGAAGATTGACGAGAAGATGTCAAAGGTGACTCTTCGCTCGCGGGATAAGCTGGCTGACGGCGTTGACGCCGACGGTGTCCATAGATCGAGAGATCCGAGAGGATGGACGAGTGGATTTTGGGGTGGACTTAACGTTATGCTCTATAATCATACCGGCAACGAGGAGTATTTAAAGACGGCGCGTCGCTCTGAGGAGCTTCTCGACTCGGCTCTTATGGACTTTAAGAGCCTTTACCACGACGTAGGATTTATGTGGCATATTCTTTCCGGCGCTTTATATCGACTCACCGGTGACGAAAAGTCTATGAACCGCAATCTTCACCTGGCGGCGAACCTTTCCTCTCGTTTTGTACGATTTGAGGAGGCGCCCGGTGGATTTATCCGCGCTTGGAACAGCGCGTGGCAGGGACTTGCTGTTGAGAATTTCTCCATCATCGACTGCCTTATGAATCTTCCTATACTCTATTGGGCAAGTGACGTTATCGGAGACGACAGATTCAAGCGTATCGCTATGGATCACGCGGATATGGCTATTATGGATCACCTCCGCTCAGACGGCTCCATTGCTCATATCGTTGACCATAACAGAGATACCGGTGACGTTATAATTACTCACGGCGGTCAGGGATACTGCGAGGGATCGTCCTGGTCTCGAGGTCAGGCTTGGGGACTTTACGGATTTACTCTTTCTTACATACATACCGGCGAGGAAAGATATCTCGATGCCGCTAAGCAGGTTGCCAATTACTTTATAGCTAACTGCTGCGATGATTGGCTCCCACGTGTAGATTTTCGCGCTCCATCTGAGCCGGTGCTTTATGATAGCACCGCAGGTGTATGCGCGGCTTGCGGGCTTATCGAACTTGCAAAGCGCCTTCCTGAAAATGAGGGTGGTATGTATATGCACGCCGCTATTAATTTGTTGAAGGCGATCGAAAAGAGCTTTGCGGACTACAATCCCGACAGAGATGATTTGATTACGCACGGCACTGTGCTTTATCCCAAGAACGAGCAGCAGTGGAGCGGAGTGCATATTAGCATTATCTATGCCGACTACTTCTTCACAGAGGCTATATTAAAGCTTCTTGGCGAAGACTTTTTGCCTTGGTAATATAAATATTAATTTGCAAAATACAGGGCAATGACGTGCTATATGCGTTTTTGCCCTTTGGAATATTAAATAAAAGATTAGTATTTTTCTTTACGCCTTAATGCGAGGTATAAAAAATGAAACAAAATCCAATGATGCTCAGATATAGTGAGCCGGCGCCGATACAAGACGATTTTCTTCATTATTCAACCAATGATTGCGCATGGGAGAGATTTTCCTTGCCTCTTGGTAACGGATTTTTCGGAGCCAATCTTTTTGGCAGACTTAAAACGGAGCGAGTTCAGATAAGCGAGCCGACCTTAGCCAATCCTTATTATGCTCCGAAGACGATACCGAGACGACGTATGTGCGCCTCCGGTATGAATAATATGGCGGAGCTTCTTATTGATTTTAATCACGAGGGAGCTACCGATTACGAACGCGCGCTTTCTATCGACGATGCCGTACACACGGTATCTTATATCTTTAACGGTGTTACCTATACACGTACCGCATTCACATCACACCCCGACCGTGTACTCGTTATGCGCTTTTCCGCAAGTAAAGGCGGCGCCTTATCCTTTGACGTACGCAACGTAATCCCCTTCATTTGTGAATACAATATGGAAGAGGGCGACGGTATGGCAAAGAGCGGAGAGGTGAAAATAGTTGGAAACGATATAGTGGCTCGAGGTAAAATGAGCTACTACGGCATTCTTTTTGAAAATCGCCTTCGCGTGATTACCGACGGCGCAGTACGAGATAACGGTGAAAAAATAGAGGTTTCGGGAGCTACCGAGGCTGTTTTACTCTTCACCTGCGCGACAAATTACGAGCTTGACTCTCGTGTGTTCTGCGAGAGTGTTCCGAGTCGTAAGCTCCACGACAGACCTGCTCCCACCGAGCTTGTGCGTGAGATTATCGATAAGGCGCAGTCCAAGGGATACGACGCCCTTCTTCGCGATCACGTCGCCGACTATTCGATGCTCTTTGGCAGAGTAAAGCTCAATCTTTGCGAGGAAGTTCCCTCGCTACCCACGGACGAAATTTTGAAGCGATACAGGGCAGGTGAGCGCTCGGCATATCTTGAGATCCTCTTGTATCACTATGGCAGATATCTTATGATAGCCTCCTCGCGCACCTTTATGCCTGCGCACCTTCAGGGGATTTGGAATGCATTTGCCGATTCACCGTGGTCGTGCGGATATTGGCACAATATAAATTTGCAGATGAACTATTGGTCGGTAGGTTCAGCCAACCTATCCGAGCTTTTTGTACCATATATAAACTATGCCAAGGCTTATATGCCTTTGGCAGAGCGTCACGCCGACAGGTTTATTTCCGAAGCTTATCCGGATAGACTCTCTCGTGAGGGCGAGAATGGCTGGATCATCGGTACGGGTGGTTGGCCGTATACGATCGAGGGCTTCAAGGCGGGCGGACATTCCGGTCCCGGCACGGGCGCTTTTACCGCTCTTCTTTTCTGGGATCACTATGAATATACTCGCAACGAGGAGTTCCTTAGATCCTTTGCATATCCCACTCTTCGCTCGATGTCAGTTCTTTATACCAAGCTCCTTGAGGAAATAGATGGGGTTTATCTCATTAAGGATTCGGCATCTCCTGAGCAGGTTCACGACGGAAAATATTATCACAGCGTAGGATGCGCCTTTGATCAGCAGATGGTGTACGAATGCTTCAGACGCACCGTCGATTCGGCAAACATTCTCGGTTGTATAGACGAGTTTATTGAAAAGCTATCCGATATGCTTCCTCATCTTGATCCGGTGCTTATAGGAGAGGATGGGCAGATAAAGGAATATCGTGAGGAGACTACGTATTCTTCTATAGGTGAGCCTAACCATCGACACGTATCGCATTTAGTTGGACTTTACCCCGGCACCGTGATAAATGAAAATACGCCTGAGTGGCTAAGAGCAGCTGAAATTACGCTTAACCGTCGCGGCGACAAAACCTATTGTTGGGCTGCCGCGCACCGTATGCTGCTTTGGGCGCGTACGGGTAACGGAAATCGCGCTATGGATCTTTTACAGTCGCTGATCTATAACAATCTTTTTGAAAATCTTTGGAACAAGCATCCTCCGTTCCAGATAGACGGCAGCTTTGGATATACTGCCGGAGTTGGTGAAATGCTCGTAGGCGGATCTGACGGTTATATATCGGTGCTTCCCGCATTGCCGGATCTTTGGAGTGACGGCGAGTTCTTAGGACTTGTAGCCAAGGGAGGAGTTATTTTGGACTGTAGCTGGAAAAACGGCAAGATCACCTACCTTGCGGCTACCGCGAGAGTGGATATCACCGTAGATATGCGTCTTAAGGGAGGCAAGACTATTAACGGTCTTACTCTTAAGGCGGGCGAGAAAGCTATTCTTGTTTCCTGATCTATACTAAATTTAAGGAGATCTTTATGAAAAAAATATCACTTGACGGTCTTTGGCTTCTGAAAGGAAGAAATCAGCTGAGCCGGGATGGAGAGCTATCTTTGAATGCTGAAGTACCCGGATGTGTTCAGCTCGATATGTCGCGTGAGGGAATACTGCCCACCGATCTTTTTATGGGTGAAAATATTACCGAGACCGAGAAGTTCGAGGGGTACGAGTGGTGGTACGAACGCACCTTTACCTGTCCTGAAGAGAAGAATAGAGTATATCTCGTATTTGAGGGAGTTGATTGTCTCGCCGAGTATTTTCTTAACGGCGTCAAGATCGGTGAGAGCGAGAATTCGTTTATAGCCCACGAGTTCAGAATAGATGATGCACTTATCGACGGAGAAAATACTCTTACCGTGCATATAAAATCCGCGACGGCTTATGCGGACAAAATGGATTATCCAATAAGAACGCTTTTCAGTCTTAACGTAGACGGTGATTATCTTCGTAAGCCTCCTCACTCATTCGGATGGGATATTATGCCTCGCGCCGTAACGGCGGGACTTTGGCGAGGCGTAAGACTCGAGGTTCGCGATGAGATATGCTTCTCACAGGCATACGTTGTAGCTAAGGCAAACGGTGATTGCACCTTCTTCTACACTCTTGATACCGATCTTGAAAGCATAAAAGGCGTTGAGGTAGAGCTTGAGTGCGCTTGCGGTGAGAGCAACGTAAAAGAGCGCTTCTCCTTGAGAAGAAGGTTTGAAAAACGCATTTTCAGAATAGAGTCTCCAAAGCTCTGGTTCCCCTATGGATACGGAGACGCTAACGTTTACGACGGAAAAATAAGAATATATCGTTCAGGTATGCTTGTACACGAGGAGGATATAAGCTTTGGCGTTCGTGACGTTGTTCTTGACAGGCGTGATCCCGAGGGCTTTGACAACGGTCAGTTCCGTTTCCTTATAAACGGTGTCGAGGTAATGTGTAAGGGCTCAAACTGGGTTCCGCTTGACGTATTCCATTCGCGTGACGCAAAGAGATATGACGAGGCTTTAGCGCTTGTCAAGGATATCGGTTGCAACATACTCAGATGCTGGGGCGGAAACGTGTATGAGGACCACAAATTCTTTGATTTTTGTGACCGTAACGGCGTTATGGTATGGCAGGACTTCGCGATGGCGTGCGGCCTGTATCCCGAGAACGAAGAGTTTCAGCGCAATCTCAAAAACGAAGTGACCTCGGTTATCAGAAAGCTACGTCAACATCCGTCGCTCATTCTTTGGGCGGGAGACAACGAGGTAGACGCCTGCTTCCCCGAATATGATCCTAACGCAAATGAGCTGACACGTCATCTTATATCGCAGTGTGTTCGCGACAATGATCTATTTAGACCTTATCTTGCAAGTTCTCCGTTTATTTCGGAGAAGATATACGCCGCGGGATTCTCCTCTCAGGTTCTGGGATCTCCCGTGGTAGAGGAGCATATCTGGGGACCGAGAGATTATTTTAAGAGCAATTACTACACCACAAACAAGGCGCACTTCGTCAGCGAGACGGGATATCACGGCTGTCCATCCTTGGAGTCCATAAAGAAATTTATCACACCGGAAAGAGTGTGGCCATATAAGAATAATCCCGAGTGGATATTGCATTCGAGCGATCAAAAAGGAAACGACTCAAGAGTAATGTTGATGGAAAAACAGGTCAGACAGCTCTTTGGCGAGGTACCTACCGATCCCGAAAGCTATATCCTCGCGTCGCAAATATCTCAGGCAGAGGCAAAAAAATACTTTATCGAGCGTATGCGCGTGGGACGTCCTGATAAGACCGGTATCATCTGGTGGAATCTTTTGGATGGTTGGCCTCAGATGTCGGACGCCGTAGTTGATTACTACTTCACAAAGAAGCTTGCGTATTCCTACATAAAGCGCTCTCAGGCTCCGTTTGTAATAGCGGCGGGAGAGATAAATAATTGGAATTTGCCAATATACGCATGTAACGATACTTTGGAGGAAAAGCGCGGACACCTTACCGTTAAGGATAGCGGCACTGACGAGGTAATATGCGAATGCGATTTTGTCGCCGGGGCAAATACAAGCACCTTGCTTCTTGAATTGCCTACGTATTACTCCGAGAAGAAAGTTTTGATATTTGAGTGGACGCTCGGAGAGACATCCGGATTTAACCACTATCTTTGCGGATATCCACCAATTTGCTTGGAAGAGTACAAAAAGGTAATAGAAAAATACAGCTTGTGAGGACCGTATGTATATACTTGGATTTGATATAGGAGGCACTAAGTGCGCCGCTGTAATTGCCGATTGGGACGGGGAGCGTGTCAAAATTTTGCATAAATCACGTATCGATACCGATACCTCTGTAACCCCCTATGAAATGCTTGACAGACTTATGGCTGCGGCTGATGAAATTATAGACCATAAGCCCGATGCCATCGGTATATCCTGCGGTGGTCCCTTGGATTCAAAGGCTGGAGTCATTCTTTCACCCCCCAACCTACCGGGATGGGACGAGGTGCATATAGTAAAAATAATAGAAGAGCATTACGGCGTTAAGCCCAAGCTTCAAAATGACGCTAACGCTTCCGCGGTTGCGGAATGGAAATTCGGAGCCGGACGAGGCGCTGATAACGTGATTTTTCTTACCTTCGGTACAGGACTTGGCGCCGGATTGATTCTTAACGGCAGGCTGTACGAGGGAGCCAACGGCAACGCTGGTGAGGTAGGTCATATACGCTTGTCAGACGATGGTCCGATAGGCTTTGGTAAGGCGGGATCCTTTGAGGGCTATTGCAGCGGTGGCGGAATATCAAGGCTTGGTTGGAAAATGGCGCTCGATGAGACGAAAAATGGTAATGCTCCGATGTACTACTCAGAGGGGATGAAACCATCGGACGTAACTGCAAGAACTATTGCCGACGCCGCTATGAAGGGAGATCCTACGGCTCTGGAGGTTTATCGCATATCCGGTAAAAGACTTGGTGAGGGGCTTTCAATTCTTGTAGACGTATTGAATCCCGATAAAATAGTCATAGGTAGCGTTTTCGCAAGAAGCGGAGAGCTTCTTATTGGTGCTATGAAAGAGGTACTTGAGAGGGAAGCGCTATCTGCGTCGCTTTACGTGTGCGAAATAGTAGCCGCTGAGCTTGGCGAGGCAATAGGCGATTATGCCGCCGTAGCTACGGCTTTGATTTAATAGGAGAGATAAAATGAATGATATAATTTCGAGATATCCTCAACTCAAGATGTGCAAAAATGATGTAGATCGGGCATTGAAGGCGCTTATTGATTGCTATGAGAATGGCGGTAAGCTTCTTCTTTGCGGCAACGGTGGCAGCGCCGCGGATTGCGATCATATAGTCGGCGAGCTGATGAAGGGGTTCCTTTTGAAAAGACCGCTTAGCGAGGAAAAAAGAGCCAAGATGAAAAATAAACTTCCAAGCTTGGATGAAGATGCGCTTAATAAGCTTCAGATGGGGTTGCCCGCTATATCGCTTTCGTCTATAAGCGCATTGAATACCGCGTTTTGCAACGACGTTGACGCAGATCTCGTTTATGCGCAGTCGTTGCTGGCGTTGGCTTCCGAGAGGGATTGCCTTTTTGCTATAAGTACGTCCGGAAATTCCAAAAATGTTATTCACGCAGTTAAGGTAGCAAAGGCGCTCGGCTTAAGGGTAATAGGACTTTCCGGTATAGGTGGCGGACTCCTTTCTGAGCTTTGCGATATTTGTATAAGAGTTCCCGAGTGCGAAACGTACAAGGTGCAGGAGCTTCACTTACCGATATACCACTATCTTTGCGCCAAGGTAGAAGATCATTTTTTTGGATAACAAACAATAAATAAAAGAAACAAACCTTACGTATGGTAGCTTGAACTAATAGAGTGCATAGCTATCAGTATGTAAGGTTTGTTTTGCATTATTACACGTTTTACACTTTTCCGGTGGCAAATCCTTGGTAGGTATTAAGAAAATCCTCTGCGGTTTTGCACATGCATATTCCTACCGTGTTCTCGTCCTTAAAGCTAAAGATCATATTAAGGATACCGAAGTATTCGTCGATTATTTGTACCTTGACGTGTAGCTTTTGTGGCTCTGTCCACGCGCCCGATGCGGCGCACTTGTAGAAGTTGCCCTCTGCATATTGGGATCCAACGTCTTTGGAGTATCCCTCCTCCGGGAAGATGCCAAACTCGTTTTCATCTATGCGGAATAAGAGCTTTTTATCGCCTTGAGCATTACGGTAATTCAGACTGCAGACGTCCTGAGTGAAGCTAAATGAAAGCTTTGATATTCCCATAGGATTTTCATCAAGCGAGAATATCTTGCCATTTATTTTTTCTTCAAACTCGCGTCCCGAGCAGCTCTTTTTTGCATATAGCTTCAAGCCTTTAGCGTAGCTTGAAAGAGATACTTCTGCGTCCTTGTTTTCTGAGAGAGCCTCGTCCTTGGCTGTTCGTACTATCAGATCGTAGAATTCGTCGATTATGATGTGCTTTGCGATCGCGTTGCCTTGATTATCTCCGTTATACACGAATACTATATCCTTGTCGGGTACGCATATACAGAGCTGACAGCCCATACCGTTAAAGAAAAATGAGTTGTCATAGGTGCGCCAGAACAAGTAGCCGTATCCGTGTGTATCAAAGGCTTCGATATCCACGGTATTGTTGTCTATTTGCTTTGACGTGGCGGCTTCCATATATTCACGGCTTATTAGCTGCTCGCCGTTCCAAGCACCCATATTGATGCAAAATTTTCCAATCAGAAGAAGGTCGCGGGCGCTACATATCAGCGCGCTGTCGCCCCATGAGTGTCCGCCAGGACATTTTAGACATTTTGCCGCTTTACTTACACCTATTTTATCAAACAAACGAGGACGCAGGTAGTCAGTAAGCGATGCTCCTACGAGTCTTTCAAGTATTGCCGCAAGTAAGAAGGATCCGGGACTGTCATATTCAAAGGTGGTTCCTCCCGGGCGAGAATAAGTTTTTTTGTTTTCAAAGTAAAATCTTACACGGTCGGGGTGTCTTGCCGCAAACCAGTTCTCTGGTGACTTTGCCGTTGACATCATGAGTAGATTTTTTACCGTAAGCTCGTACATGTTTTCGCAATCGCGACAAAGCTCGGCTTCCTTTGGTAAAAGATCTCTTATTTTATCATCGAGAGATAGATATCCTTCGTCTATTGCAAAGCCGATAGCGAGCGATAAAACGCTCTTCGTTACCGAGTACATACGATGATTGAAGTCCTTGTTAAACGGGGCCCAATAGTTCTCAAAAATGATATCCTCTCCACGCATAATTATGACGTCATGAGTCGAGAGATGTCTTGCCTCGAGCTTTCTTATAAATTCTTCTATTTTTTGAGAGGATATACCCTTTTTTTCGGGCGTATTATATCTTAACATTTTTCCTCCATTCGGATCTAAAGGGTAACTCCATCCTTAAATATGGCTATTTCTCTATATCCGTTTTCTTCGTTTTTAGTTGACTTGCTTTCGCATACTTCGATTACGTAATCGAAAAGCTCATTGGTAAGAGATTTTCCGTCAAGTGTCAAAGATGAATCGAAATCTATCCAACCGGGCTTTCTTTGAGCCAACGACTTATTTGTCGCTATTTTGACCGTAGGTACGATGCTTCCAAGCGGAGTACCTCTACCCGTGGTAAATAAAATCAGGTGAGCGCCGCTTGCGGCAAGGTTGGTTATGGCAACGATATCATTGCCGGGACCGTCAAGAAGAGTAAGACCGCTCTTGTCCGCCTTTTCACCGTAGCCTATAGCGTCTACTACCTCTGCGCTACCGCCCTTTTGTATACAGCCGAGCGATTTTTCTTCCAGGGTAGTGATTCCACCCTCTTTATTTCCGGGTGACGGATTTTCGTATATAACTTGACCGTGGGCTATGAAATACTGCTTAAAGTCGTTTATCATTTTGACAGTCTTATCAAACACCTCGCGCGATACACAACGCTCCATAAGCAGATGCTCTGCGCCAAACATTTCCGGTGTTTCGGTTAGTATACAGCTACCACCGTGTGAAATTATCAGGTCTGAAAATCTTCCTACCAAGGGATTTGCCGTAATTCCGCTTAAGCTGTCGGAGCCTCCGCACTTAAGACCGATCTTTAGCTTGGATATTGGTACGGGTGTGCGCTTGAAGCGGTTTGCATATTCCTTTAACTCGTTAATTATGCGTACGCCTTCGGCTATTTCATCGTCGACATCCTGCGTGTTCAAGAAGCGAACGCGCTCCTCATCGTACTCGCCGATAGCATTTTTGAATTCCTTGATATTGTTATTCTCGCAACCGAGTCCGAGAACTAATACGCCGCCTGCGTTCGGGTGATGCACCAATGCCGCGAGCAGCTTTTGGGTAAGGGCGTGATCGCCACCGAGCTGTGAGCAGCCGTACGGATGCTCAACGTGTATTGCTCCGGTGATCTCGGAGAGCCTTTTGGCAACCTTGTTAACGCATCCGACGGTTACTATTATCCATACATCGTTTCTGATGCCGATATCTCCATTACTTCTTTCATATCCAAGAAAGGTAAGCTCGGATTTTACACGCTCCATGGGGGTGAAGTCCTTTTGGTAAGAATATTCCACCCCCATAGAAAGATTGGTAGCCATATTGTGAGTATGTACACACTCTCCACGCTTGATATCTACTGTGGCGTGTCCGATGGGATTGCCGTATTTTATCACGTTGTGCCCCTCTGGTATATCCGTCAGAGCGTATTTATGCCCGTCGCTAAGATTAACTTCTACGTTATCAAGATGGTTGATTATCATTTTAAAGTCCTTTTGTAATGTTTTTACACGGCGCGTTCGATTGCGGACGTTACGTGCTTTTCCAGGAATGACAGATCCTCTCCCCACAGCTTAACGTTCTTAAGAATTTCTGATACTGAAGAGAAACGCATGATCTCGCATACTTCCTTATCGTCGTTCGCCATATCCGTTTTATAAAGCTCTATCAGCTTCGCAAATGAGAATATCAGGTTTTTAGGGATCTTATTAAAACGTTTTATGTATTCAAGAATAGAGGGAAGAACTCTCACTCTGAATTTGCTTACCGAGTTTAGAGCTATAGATGAGCATTGATGCTTTATGTAGACGTTACCGAAGCGCTCAAATACGTCATCGGCATATTCCTTAAGCTCATCGTACGGAAGATCGAGGGTAGGGATGATCTCATCGTATACACACGCCCTAACGTGCGACGATATTTTATCGTCATCCATACACGCCTTGACTGTTTTTACACCGGAGAGAAGCGCGTATGGGATCATAGAAGTGTGCGCTCCGTTCAGTATGCGCACCTTTCTTGTCCTGTACCGTTCGAGATCCTTTGTTATGATGACATTGAGTCCGGCTTTATCAAACGGCAGCTCCTTGAAAAGATCTATATCCGTCTCTATGACCCAAAGGTGGAAAAGCTCGCTTGTGTTTAGCATTTTGTCGGTCTGCTTTAAGGGCAGCTCCTCGTCCTTCGGATATCCTGTGACGATACGGTCTACGAGCGTGTTGCAGAAAACGTTATCGCTTTCTATCCACTGACAGAAGTCCTCACCGTATCCCCATAAGAGCGCGTAATCCAATACGTAGTTTTTGAGCGTCCATCCGTTTTTGTCAATAAGCTCGCAGGGGAGGAAGATAAACCCACCAAGACCAAGCTCGTATCTCCTTTTTAAAAGCATCGTTACCTTGGCAGGGAAGCTTATATTTGGCGCATGCTCGGGACGGTCGTTTTTGTTAAATGTAATTCCCGCCTCGGTCGTATTTGAAACGATAAAACGGAAGTTGGGATTTTCAGCTAAAGCAAGATAGTCTTGAAAATCCTTGTAGGGCTCAATTGTTCTTGAGATAACATCTATTCTCTTTTCTTCAACCGTGGGACGTCCGTCCTTGAGACCTCTCATGATATGGGTATAGCTGCATCCCTGCTCCTCAAGCACGGGGCACAAGCCGTTTTCAATAGGCTGTACTACTACCACATTGGCAGAAAGATCCGTTGCTTCATTAACGAGCTGTATCATCCAATCGAAAAAGCCTCGCAAAAAAGCTCCCTCGCCAAACTGTATTATCTTCTCGTTTTTGTTAACATTATTTAACATTTTTACCTCAAATGTCGTAGGATTTAAGATATTCCTTAGTGTTGTCGATCATCTCATTAAAGAGTAATTTTGCTTCGTCTATAGAGCAGGTTACGAGTGGATCGTTTATAAATGCGGCAAAGATCTTATCAAGATCTCGTTCTGCTATTGCTTCTGATATATTCTCCTGTTGGGTGCAGATTCTTGATACTAAAGGATGGATGCTTTCGGGGATATTACCTGCGAATACAGGGGTAAGGGATCCGGATCTGAAGATCGCGTTGGTTTCTACTACCGCGCCTAAGGGAAGATTTGGTATCTGTCCCTTGTTGGGGATATTTACGTTTGTACACAGATCGCAAAGACCAAGGAGCGCGCGCATCTGGTTTACCCCCTCTTCGCCCGTCTGCTCGAGCTTTACGCTCTCTTCACCATTTCTTAGACGTTTACTCTTTTCGAGTCTATCCTTGAGTTGCTTCTTTCGGTATGAAACGGGGGTAAGGAAGAAGCCCATTTCTTCGGCTCTTTCAGGGCTTTCAAGATACCATTTTCCGGGTAAAAATTCGGCAAGGTGTCTATCACCGGCAGCGGCAATATAGCCGTATCTTCTGAACAGCTCCATCTTGAGCTTGTTATTGGTGTAGAACCACGGCTCGCTTTCGGCAAATCTTCTAACGGTCTCGTCGTCCATATATCCGTTTTGATGCTTATGGCAGAACTTATTGTAAAGAGGGAAGAGATCTACGTTTTTGTATGTAGCTTCTGTCAACCAGGTGAAGTGGTTTACAGCCACGGGATTTACCTTGATTTCTTGTCTTTCGGGCTTTTCTCCGAGCTCTTCCTCTATCATCTTTGCAAGGAAGTCCTGGGTGCCAAATACCTCGTGGCAGCATCCAAACGCTTTGATTTCAGGGAATACTCTATATAAGGTCCTTACGCATAACGTCATAGGGTTGGTATAGTTTATTACCCACGCATCAGGAGAATATTTTTTAATAGCCTCCGCTATTTCCTCGTACATAGGGATAGTACGCATCGCGCGCAGGATACCGCCGGGACCACTTGTGTCACCAACCGACTGATAGATGCCGTATTTCTCAGGCGCGTGTACGTCGCTTTCCATTTCGTCAAATGTGCCGGGAAGAATAGATATTATTACAAAATCCGCGCCTGTAAGCGCTTCTTCCAATGTTTTGGTTGCAAGATAGCTCCATTTTGAAACAGAGCCCTCTGCCGTATTGAATTTATTTCCTATTATCTCGTTGCTCTTTGCCGCGTCAAAATCTATATCGTAGAGATTGACGTTTCCGCTCATATCCTCGCAAGCGGCAAGATCGCTCATGAACTTCCAAGCCCATCCGCGCGATCCACCTCCGATATATGCGATCTTGATGTCCTCTGCCTTTTTATCTGTGTATTTCATAAGAAAACCTCCAACTGTATTTCTGATTATATCTTACAACAAAAACATTGTATTTTCCTTGAATTTGTTGCCATATTATTCTGAAAACATTAAAATATTGCTTGAATTTTTGTAAAAAGTGTGATAGAGTATAATTAAACAATTTGTTAGATTAAGGAGGGGTGTATGTCGTATCTATATTTTTCTCACGATAGGAAGACCAATAAGATGCGAGAGGTACACGCGCATAAAGGGCACGAACTGTATTATCTCGCTAAGGGACGCACGAAATATTTGATAGGTGACGAGATATATTCGGTAGAGGCGGGTAACGTCGTCGTTATTCCTAAAGGGATATATCATATGACGGATAGCGACGGGTACGATGATATTGAGAGATATCTCATATCGTTTGACGATGGCTTGTTTGATGATGATACCGCCCTCATCTTCTCTAAGCTTGCAGAGCAAAGACTTATCAGCATTCCTATTAATCATATCGGAGAGCTTGATCAGATGCTTGATAGCCTCGAGGATTTATTTTCGGATAACCGAGACATTTCAATCGCTATGAGAAAGATACAAGCACTCTCAGTGCTTTCCTTTATCTGCCGTCACAAGAGGGAATACGTTTCTCGGGTCTCAGAGTCGGATCGTATAATTTACGAAATCATAGCGTTTATCAGCTCTCATTACGGAGAAGAGATTACGCTTGAGTCACTTTCACATAAATTTTCCGTGAGCAAAAGCCATTTGTCACGCAGATTCAAGGAGGTGTCGGGAATAGGCTTGAATGATTATATTCAGCACGTTCGCATTATGAATGCTGAGAGGCTCTTACTTGAGGGAGGCTCGTCTATAACGGAAATTGCGGAGTCTTGCGGCTTTAATGACTCTAATTATTTTTCTACCGTCTTTAAGCGACAAAAGGGGATAACTCCGCTAAGGTTTGCGCAATCGAAGAAGGTAGATCGAAATTAAAAACAAGACGGGAGCATCTGTTTTTTGCGGATAATCTCTCGTCTTGTTTTTCTATAAATCAGTTGTTTTTTAAAGCGGGAAGGTTTCTAAATGCCTTTATGCCGGGATAGTAGGCTTTTTCACCAAGCTCCTCTTCGATTCTTAGGAGCTGATTGTATTTAGCTACTCGATCGCTTCGACTAGGCGCGCCGGTCTTTATCTGACCTGCGTTTACGGCAACGGCGATATCGGCGATAGTGGTGTCCTCGGTCTCACCCGAGCGATGAGAAACTATTGCGCAATATCCTGCTGTATGCGCCATATTTATTGCCTCGAGAGTTTCGGTAAGAGTACCGATCTGGTTTACCTTTATGAGTATGGAATTTGCGATACCGCGGTCAATTCCGGATTTTAAGAGCTTTGTGTTGGTTACGAACAGATCGTCGCCGACAAGCTGTATTTTGTCACCAAGCCTCTTCGTGAGCATATCCCAACCGTCATAGTCAAGCTCTCCCATACCGTCCTCAAGAGATATAATGGGGTACTTTTCGGCAAATCTTACCCACATATCAACAAGCTCGTTCTTACCGAGAGTTATATCCGCTTTCGGCAGATGATATGATCCGGTCGCCTCATCATACCATTCCGATGACGCCGCGTCTATCGCGATCATAAAGTCGACTCCCGGTTTATATCCCGCTTTTTCAATAGCGAGGACTATCATCGCGAGCGCGTCCTCGTCCTTCTTGAGCATAGGCGCATATCCACCCTCGTCACCGACACCGGTAACGGGTATGCCGTTTGTCTTTAATACGGTCTTAAGCGTGTGGAATACCTCTGCTGAACGTCTCAGAGCCTCGCTGAACGTGGGCGCCGATATAGGCATTATCATAAATTCCTGGATGTCTACGTTGTTGCTTGCGTGCGCTCCTCCGTTTAATATATTCATCATAGGAACGGGGAGCGTGTATGCGTTATCTTTTCCTAAATAGCTGAAAAGTGACACGCCCATAGCATTTGCCGCTGCTTTTGCCACCGCGAGCGACGTACCGAGAATAGCATTGGCGCCGAGACGCTTTTTGTTATCTGTCGCGTCAAGCTCTATCATCGCGCGGTCGATCTTCTCCTGCTCACAGGCATTCATTCCGATAAGCAAGGAGGCAATCTCATTATTCACAGCGTTTACGGCGTTACGCACACCTTTTCCAAGATATCTGTCATCCTTGTCGCGTAGCTCGTATGCCTCGTATACTCCGGTTGATGCGCCGGACGGTACCGAAGCTCGTCCCATAGCTCCACATTCAAGTGTAACGTCTACCTCGACGGTCGGGTTACCTCTTGAGTCAAGCACTTCACGAGCGTGAATGTTTTTTATTAAGAAACGGTTTTCCATATATGCGCCTCTCCTAAAATTATTGTCAGTAGTTGTATTATATCATAAAAGTTTTGTGACATCAATATTTTGCGCCAAAAAACAAGTCACAAAAGAAATATAAGTGTGTTAATTTAAGATGCAATAATAAAAGAAAAGGTGTTAATCTTATGCAAGACTCTCAAGTTGGAGCTTAGGGATAACACTTTTTCTTTTTTGTAGCGGTCTTTTTTATTTGTTTTTCGAATTAACTGTGTTTGGTGATAAGCTAATGATTAACCATGTTTTTTTGAGCTGATCGCTCTATATTGAAATTGTTGCTTGTATCAATGCGCGTCAGCGCAATTCATGAGCTGTACTTAAATTATGCCGACTTCGGCAATTCATTACGAGCGGACTCGCTCGCATTCAGCATATTTTCTATGAAAATTCCGTATCCCATTGTCGGATCGTTTATAAGCACGTGCGTGACTGCACCGACGAGCTTGCCGTCTTGGATGATCGGAGAGCCCGACATCCCTCTTACGACACCTCCGGTTATGGCAATAAGTGCGGGATCGGTTACTTTGATTTTGAATGATTTTGTGCCTGTTGACGCTTTATTTATTTCTGAGATCTCTATTTTGAATTCGCGAGCCGCCCCGAGCTTTACGGTCGATAGTATGGTAGCCTCTCCGGCGCCCACCTCATCTCGGTGCGCTACCTCTACAGGAGTCATATCTAAGGTATCCGGCATAGTATCCATTGTACCGAAAACACCGCACTCGGTATTTGAATAGAGCGTTCCGCAGACCTTGTCCGTTAATAAGCCCGAAAGCTCTCCGGGCTTTCCTTCCTCGCCTTTTTTAACTCCGCTCAATATGACGCCGGTTACATCTCCTTCGGTAAAATCAATCACTTCGCCCGTATCCGTGTCACATATTCCGTGTCCGAGGCCACCAAACTCACGCGTATTGGGATCTATATAGGTGATAGTTCCTATACCGGCAGCTCCGTCTCGCAAAACGAGTCCGAGCCTATATTCGCCGTCGGTTAGCTTTGGAGTAATTTTTACGGTCATCGCCTTACCATCGCGTTCGCACACAAGAGAGACTGCCTCTTTGCTGACGTCCTTTAGCGCCTCCTTTACTTCATTTACCGAACTAACGCGTTTACCGTTTACCGAAAGTATTTTATCCCCTGGTTTTATATCGTGAGAGTCGCCCGGATTTTGTACGCTCACGTAGCTTTGCTTTATCCTTGCTCCAAATATAACTCCCCCTGGTATAAGGAGTGTTTTTGTATCCTCTTTTTCCTTGCCGAAAAACAGCTCTAACAAGCGTGAGCTTATCTTGACATCTTCACCGTTGGCTGTAACGGAGCAGGGGACAGTCTCTGACGTTGCGATCCTTTTGGCGCCTCCAATACCGCTTTGTTCAGGTGGAAGAAAAACGAAAAACGAAAGCGCTGCCACCAAGAGCAAAACGAGAACTTTTCTATTAATAAGATTCATATATGATCATACCTTTCATTCGCTTGTGGATTTGGAATTTTGCGACAAAAATCCTACGATACTAATTTTCCTTTTTTGAGGCTCATATATGAGTTGAAATTTAAGGAAGCAAATGCTCTTTTTATGCAAAAAAAACGCAGATCAAACCATCCTTTATATATAGAATGATCGCCTGCGTTTTTTTGAGTTTATCTATTTTTTGACCAAAGTTGTTTACATATTATAGGTTGTTATGAGCATATCCCTGAAATGATCCGGAGAGGTAGCGTAGATTTTCATAATGGATGCGGTGTGTACCTTAGCGCGTAAAATTAGCGTGTGGTTGTCTCTTGCCACCTTAAATCCTGCATATTTTGCAAAGCTTATGATCTCTGCTGAACCCTCGTTATCCGGCAATTTTACAAATCTTGCCTCAAGCGTAATATCTTCATCAAGGTTTATATGCAGCGATATCGGCTCGTCATCACCTGCACCCTCGCACATTAGCCTGAGCAGGTAAGATACGACCGGAAGCTTAAGATAGATATCACCTACGGAATTACCGGTGACGGTTGTAGACATTATACCTCGGAGATACTCATCTGTAAAGGACTTTATGCTCAAAGCAAAGTCGAGAGGATCTATCCTGTCATCCTTAACTGTTGTGGCTGTAATTCTTTTTAGATACTCGGGATTTATCTTTCTTTTTCTCACGGTTACATACCTATCTTACTGCGATCTAAACTGTTCAGCAAATCTGTGTAGCGTGCGCTTGCCTTGAGCTCTTCAATCACCCCGTGTGAAATTTCACCGACACAGTTCATAAGATATATGAATTTTATACTATCGTAATTGTTTTCAAAGTGAGACTCGCTCTTATAGGTTCTATATATGACGTAATACGAGTTTTCGACGTCGGTTACTATCTCTATGGGATCGCTGACCTCGCCGTCCTTAAGATTGAGCGCCGCGTCCGCCATAGCGCCGTAATATGCCTGTTCAAGATTGTATCTGCCGATAACGTATCCGGTTTCTACTTCTTTTGCGTTTGCGTATAAGCCACTACCCATTATTGCTGCCTTTGCTGCAAGCTCCTTTTTCTCAAGAGCATCCTTGTCGCTGATGGCCTCTTCTATTTTATCACGAAGCTTTTCGGCTCTTTCAAGAGGATGGTAGTCTATTTCCTTGCGGAAGCTTGCTCTTAACACTCTGGCGCAATCGTCGCTGAAGTAGAAGGCTTTCACGTCCTCCTTGGTGTATTCGAGCTTACCCTCGGACACGTTTGCGTCAATGTCGTCGGAACTTGCAGTTCCGATGTAATACGTGTCAATCGCGTCTATCGCGATAGCGTATCTGAACAAAAGCACCTGTACGGAGTAGTTCATGCCTACAGCCTTGAGCGCTTCAAGGTATTCTTCGTAGCTTTCGTAGCCTTCTATAGTGGTATTGCCGTAGCTTCCGCCATCAACGCTTATTCTTATGTTTTCTGTGATCTTGTTTTCTACGTCCTTTGAGTAGACGTCAAAGCCGATCTCCTTGCACATAGCGAAGGCGGAGTATATCTCAGCCACTCTATTTAGTATAAGCTGATCTATTTCCTTTATGTACTTATCCTTGTTTACTCCGGTCCACACGGAATCGTCTCCCTTGTCGACCATGCTTTTGTAGGTCAGGAAGAAGGCTCTGTACAGCTCGTATTTTACTTCGTACGTTTCGCCGTTAACCGATAGAGTCATAACCGTTTGTATCTCATCCGCGTTGCTCTCGACCGGTTTGTATTTATTTTTTTTGCACGCCGTCAACGATAAAAGTGACGTCACGATCAGCAGTGTTGCGATAATTCGTTTCATATTATCTGTATCCTCTTTTAAAAGCTTTTCTCTATTTTAACAAAATAATATTAATAAATCAAGTGTTGAGGTGAAAATGATACTCTAATCCGGGATTTTTTTGAAAATCGCGATAGCTAAGGCTAATTTTCGTATAAATATTGCATTTAGCTGAAAAATGTGTTAAAATATATCAAAATACTTTCAAAGAGGTTTTAAAAATGGAAGAGGTTTACAGCGTTAAGCTTTCAAAAATAATCGACGAATTCAAGCTCGAAACTATATATCTTCCCGATCTTCCGGAAAATATACTCGTAGAATGCTCAAGAGTAAACAGACCCGGACTTCAGATGGTTGGATTTTACGATCACTATGAGGCTGCGAGACTTCAGATCATCGGTAAGGTTGAGGATCACTTTATAGCGCAGTTGGATAATGAGGAGCGTAAGCGTAGACTTGAGGACTTTTTCCGTTCTGCGCCTATTGGCGTGATCTATACCAGCTCGATTGAGATTGGTTCCGAGGCTGTTTCTCTTGCGGAAAAATACAAAGTACCGCTTATGAGAACGTCTGATCGCACGTCTGAGTTTATGGCAGCGCTTATCGCGTATCTTAACGTGGCGCTCGGACCGAGGATCACTCGTCACGGAGTTCTTGTTGAGGTGTACGGTGAAGGTATTCTCCTGCTTGGCGATTCCGGTGTAGGTAAGAGTGAGACGGCTATCGAGCTTCTCAAGAGAGGACACAGACTTATAGCAGACGACGCGGTTGAGATAAAAAAGGTGTCGGCTACCACACTTGTCGGACGAGCTCCTGAGATCATCCGTCATTACGTAGAGCTGCGCGGCGTTGGTATCGTTGACGTAAGACGTCTTTTTGGTATGGGCGCTGTAAAGGAGAGTGAAAAGCTCGATCTTGTCATCAATCTTGAGGAGTGGGATAACAATAAGATGTATGACCGTCTCGGACTTGATGAGCAGACTACAAATATACTCGGCATTGACATCCCCAGCATCACGCTTCCTGTTTCTTCGGGACGTAACCTTTCCGTAGTTATTGAGGTTGCGGCAATGAACAATAGGCAAAAGCGCATGGGATATAACACCGCTAAGGAGTTTAACAAACGCCTTATGGAGTCTATGGGGCTTGAGTAAAAAACTCAAAAAATGGTAAAAAACAAAGATTTATGCAATGATGTGCAGGTGTGAATGTGACTTTCGTTACACCTTTGGATTTGCTTATGGGCTACGCCTCTACGCGTAGCCCATTTTATATTTATGTGTTGCCATATTAGTTTTTTATTCCTCAAATGCATATCTTTCTTGCGCCGCGCATAGATTGTACCGTGGAATTTTTGTGGAGGTGCTTTATGCAGACTGAAAAAGAATATTTAGTAACGAGAGATGTAAACGCGCTCAGATGTGAGAGTGTTGGTGAATATTCATTGCCGGATTACAACGCGGACATAAAAAAGGTACTAATGGTGAAATGTAAGGTGTTTCCGAGTGGTAAATTCTTAGGTGAGGATTCGCTGGAATTTTCGGGCTCGGTTGGATACGAGATGGTTTATCTTGATAGTGATAACAACGTGACGCACGCAGAATTTTCTACGGATTACGATGCGGCGCTTAAGGTTAGCGCTGAGACTTACGTGGATTCTGATATATCTACCCGTGTATCAAGCTGTAATATGAGGCTTGTGGGACCGAGAAAGCTATCTGTGAAGTGTTTGCTTGACAGCGATGTAAATATAAGCGAGAGAAGAACCTATAATATTTTAGGTGATGCGTTTATGGATCATGCTCCGGAGGCGAAAACGGGAGTTGCTCGTATATATTCGTCGGACTTTTTGTCTATAGAGCCTAAAGAGATAGAAGAGGAACTTTGTTGTATAGACGGAGCGATTGCAGACGAGGTGGAGATTCTTTTGAGCGATGCTAAAGCGACGATTGAAGATATCGAGGCTTCGGATGCGCCTATGGAGCTTGGCGGCAATCTTACTATATCACTGCTTTATAGGAATGCTGATGAGACGCCTCGCTTCTTATCAAAGACGATTCCTTGCTCGTGGAATCTTGCGATAGATAAAAACGGAGAGCTTGATACTATAAGATCGCGTGTGGAGATATCCCCATTCAAATGCTATGTCAGACCTGTTGAAGATGGAGTTACCATCCTGGCGTCTGCTACCCTTAACCCTAAGATAAGTCTTGAATCTAATTATGAGCTTGACCTTACTCTTGACGCTTATCTCAAGGAAAAAGGCTCGTATAACGAGTATACCGAGCTTTCGTACGTTGAACGTATTTGTAATGAAAGTAAAGAGGTGCGATTTGAGTCCGGTGTATCTCTTGAAGAGCTGAGTGTGGAAAACGTGTGCGAACCGATATACGTCGAAGCGAGCGCCAAGATCCATGAGTGTGAACTGACGGATACGGGAGTAAAGATTACGGGTGAGGTTAGATTTAACGGTATTCTTTTGTCGAGTATTGAAGATCATAACGTGTACTCGCCTTTAAAAATTTCGCTTCCATTCGAGGAAAATGTAAATATTAATTGTCAAATGCACGAAAATATGCGCTTAATTTGCAATGTTGATACTTCGGATGTCAAGATGGATATGCGTGAAAATGCAGCAAATTTATCTTGTGTTCTCGGTGTTCGCATAGGGGCGTTTGCTCAAAAGAGACAAAAGTGTCTTAGTGCATCTTATCTTACCGAGGAGGATTTTATACACGATGAATCTGTTGTTACCGTATATTATCCTGAGCGTTCCGAAAGTCTTTTTGATATAGCTAAAAGATTTCACACGTCTGTCGGTGCGATAGCGCGTGATAACAGACTTGCGGAATCGGTCTTTTCATCCGTGAATAATACTCCTGCTTCCTCGGGGATAAGACGTTTGATTATTAAGTGATATATTTTGCGCAACAAACAAAGCCAAGGCTTAATGGGTGATGTTCTTATCGGAGAATTTTAAAAATACCGTTAAGTGCGAGCATCGCCTTTGACTAGTCAAAGGCAAATGTGCAAAGCCCAAACCCATATACAAACAGAAAAGAGCAAGAGTAAAAGGAAACAAATCCTTCTATTCTTGCTCTTGTTTTTCTTCTATCGATATATTCATCTTTCGTGAAATATGTTCACGAAAGATGAACTTGATATGCTTTCGCTACGTTGCGAACCCCAAAAGTTCATTCTTCGCTTCGGGGAACCTCAGCCGCTCAAGCTCGATATATTGTCGCTCCGCGCCAATTCGATATGAGATAAATCCCTCGTTTGCAAAGCAAACATATCGAGTGCATCAGCACATATCGAACGCCGTAGGCGTATATCGAAAATCCCGCAAGGGATTTGTTCTCCGTTAAGGATAACACGCTAAATTAGCCTTGGCTTTGTTTGTTATTCTTGCTCGAGCCAGTTTTTGCCCGACGTTACGTCAGCGGTAAGAGGGATAGAAAGCGTTACTGCTTTTTCCATTTCCTCCTTTAAAATACTTTTACAAAGCTCGACCTCAGAATCCTTTACCTCGATTATAAGCTCGTCATGTACCTGCATAACGATTTTTGCGTCCAGACCGGATTTTGTGAGAGCCTTATCCACGTTTATCATTGCGATCTTCATAATATCAGCCGCAGAGCCCTGGATAGGCGCGTTCATCGCTACTCGCTTGCCGAATGCGCGCAAAGGAGCCTTGGGTGACTTAAGATCGGGGATGTATCTCCTTCTTCCCATAATGGTGGAGGTGTATCCGTCGCGCTCTGCGTTTTTTACCACGTCATTGAGGTAACTGTCAATGGATGGATAATTCATCAGATAGTTTTTGATGTACTTTGTTGCTTCCGATACGGTGGTTCCGATATCCTTGGAGAGAGAGAATCCGCTTATACCGTATACAATGCCGAAATTGACTGCCTTGGCGCGTTTTCTCATCTCATCGTTCACATATTCCTCCGGAATACCAAAGACGGCGGCAGCTGTCTTTCTATGTATATCCTCGCCGGAACGGAACGCTTCCTTCATAGTGTAATCGTCTGATATGTGAGCGAGTAGTCGTAGCTCGATTTGTGAGTAGTCTGCATCTACGAGCGTATAGCCTTCTTCTGCTATGAAGAAGCGGCGCATTTCGCGTCCGAGCTTTGTTTTTATAGGGATATTCTGTAGGTTGGGCTCTGCGCTTGATAGACGTCCCGTAGCTGTCAATGCCTGCTTGAAATCCGTATGGATTCTTCCGTTTTCATCTGCCGCTTCGGTTAAAGCTGTGGTATACGTGCTTTTAAGCTTTGTTACGTGTCTGTATTCGAGTATATCGTCTATAATGGGGGATTCTCCGCGCATTTCTTCAAGTGTTTGCGCGTCTGTGGAATATCCGGTCTTACCCTTCTTTTTGCTTCCTACAAGTCCCATTTTTTCGTACAGAACTACTCCGAGCTGCTTTGGCGAATTTATATTAAAGATCTCGCCGGCTTGCATATAGATTCGACCTGCAAGGCTTTCGGCAAGTTCACCTAACGCATCTCCGAATTCAAGTATTGATTTTGGATCGATCTTAAATCCGTTTTTCTCTACTTTTGCTAAAACGTCAATGAGTGGGAGCTCTATCTCGAAGAGTAGTTTGCTAAGTTCGTTCTCTTCTATTTTTTTACAAAGAGCTTCTTCGAGCTCGTACATAAACGGAGTTGGAATTGAGTCTTTAAGCATAGTTTTGCCAACAAACATTGACAAAAGCGAGGTTAAACCTGCGTTTCCACTACCGGGGTTTAATACATACTCGTACATCATAAGGTCGAGCAGCTTGATTTTGCTACAGTCTACACCGGCTTTGTCAAGCGTGTGCCAAAGCGCTTTTCCGTCATAGCAGAGGATCTCTTTATCTTCAAGATACTTTGCTATCTCGGAGAGATCTCCGCTAAATAAAAGATTGGTTTTGTCAAAGGAAACATATGCTTTGCCGTCCTTAATTTCAACTGCGATCCTTTTTGCGCTGATGTTCTTAAAATCTTCGATGCTTCCGTCGACAAATACGGGCGCTTCCAATAATTCGACGTCTGAGATTAGCTCGTCCATTTCGGGTTCAAGCTTGAATTTTGTGATAAAGGAATTTAACTCAAGCTCGGAGAATTTGCGATAAAGTCCACCCTTGTTAAAGCCTTTATACTCAATGTCATCAAGTGTGATACCTACGGGGGCGTGTATATCTATTTGCGCGAGATCTCTTGATAAATATGCGTTTTTCTCGTCTTTTAACAGCTTTTCACGTACACCCTTGGTGATGCGCTTGTCATCAATGTTCTCGTATATTCCCTCGAGATTTTTGAAGTTTTGTATGAGGCCCTGAGCTGTTTTTTCACCGACTCCCGCAACGCCGGGGATATTATCCGATGAATCTCCCATCAATGCCTTCATATCTACGAAATTGTCGGGCTCAACACCGTATTTTGCAAAGAATTCTTCGCGCTTCATTACTACGGTATCGGTGTTTGTTGCCAGAAGCACGGTTACCTTGTCATCTATCAGCTGCAAAAGATCCCTGTCACCTGAAAAAACATAGCTTTCCGTATCCTTGACGTCGTGAGCCATTTTTGCGATCGTGCCCTGAATGTCGTCAGCCTCCCAACCCGGAAGCTCAAGCACTTTTATTCCCATTAAAGCGAGACATTCTTTTGCATCTGCGAACTGAGAGAGAAGCTCAGGTGGGGTAGGGTGTCTGCCGGCCTTATAGCCCTCGTACATTTCATGGCGAAACGTCGGGTGCTTTATATCGAATGCGACGGCGCAATAATCCGGTTTTACGAGATCGAGCTGGCGCGTGATCATATTTACCATGCCGTATATCGCGTTGGTAAACTTACCGCTTTTGGTTGTGAGCGCTCTTATTCCGTAAAAAGCTCTGTTGATTATACTGTTACCGTCAATTACAAGTATTTTCTTCATTTTTATTTCTCTTCTTCGTTTTCTGTGGAGGTATCGTTCAATACCGAATTTACCGCTTGTAATAGATCCTCTGCTATTTCTTCGGGCGCTCGGTCATCTACTATCTCTTCCTCTTCCTTGAGACGCTCGGGCATTTTGCCGAATATTGCTTCGTATATAGCGTCGTCTGAGATGGTCGGAGCATATTCTTCGGTTTCCTCATCCGGAACGATCTCTTCCTCTACTTCATCGTTTGATGCTTCCGATGGGGTATCCTCACCGTAAAGATCAAATATGGAGAGCTGCTTTGCCGCAAAAGTATCCTGATATCTTTCAAAGGATTCGTTTGTGCTAATTTCTCTTTGCTTAGCGTACTCGTCAAGTAACGCTATCAGCTTGTTTTCTTTTATCTCTTTGAGCGTGGACGTGAGGTAGAGTCTGCACATTATAAAAATGAACAATGCTATCAGTAAAACGTATTCGCTTAGTGATGCGAGAGATTTTTGACTGCATGATGATATTACAAATCCCTTTACGTAGTACGTTATTATAGCGGGGATTGCGGTGTATGCCGACAAAGATGCAGCTACAAGTCCGAATGCGGTGTATATTCTCCACATCTCTCTTCCTATGGAAATTCTCGCTTCGTAAAGGAAGAATAGGGCTCCAAAGAGGAAGGTGGTCTGACGCAACGTTTTAGAGTGATCGTTTACGGACAGCGTAGAATCAAGGTAAATGAGTATCGCGTAGAATGCGAAGAAGGTTATGGTTGCTATCGCAAAATACGCTCTTACGGTCGATTTACTCTCGGTTGTGAAGGCGTTGAGGAAGTGATGCGCTATTGACAAAAACGAGAGTAGCGCGGATAAAACTCCGAATAATACGGGGAGTCCTGGCTGGGATAAAAGCTTGACTTCGAGAGGCGAATAGTTGCTTACTCTCAAGACGTAAGAGAATAAGTTCGCTCCGAGAAACGCCGTCGCAACGCCAAGTACACCTGTTGGCACGTAGGTCGCCGCTGTAGAAAAACTTGCCTTGAGGCTTATTCTCTCTGCTGTAAATAAGTAACTGAACATACCGATAGCTGTTAACGCCACTATCGCATTAGCTACGTTCACAAGCGATTTATCGGTGAAGAAGCCGGTTGTATAGTTGAGGCTCGTGATACAAGCTATCGTTTTTAATGTGGTTGCCACCGCGGTTGTGAGAAGCATTATCGCAAGGTATATTCCTAAGCGCTTACTGTTTGTGTTCATCGAAAGTTTCCTTCATTTATATTATATATAGTGCGTCGTAGACGTGGTGTCGACTGTATCTACGACGTATAGATGATCTATTTATTACCTTGTGCATCATTTGATGAGTCTATTTTACACTAAAAAACAAATTAAATCAAGCGAAATAAACAAAAAATAAGCAAAAAAGAAGATAAAAAGCGAGGTGCGAGATGGTCAAAAAGCTCGAAAAACCGTAAAAAACGGGTAAAATTGTGCAAGTTACACAAAAATATACCAAAAAGTTCGTGAATTATTTTCTTTAAACGGTCGAACTTTTTTTCAAAACCTATTGCATTTTTGCGCCTTATACTGTATAATTATATAGCTTGATATGCGATGAAGCGGGAGGTGGCTGCCCATAGAGGTAGGGAATTTCCGTGGAGTATGTCCGATATTTAACCGGGCGAAGCTATAGTTTACCCTCATTAGGGGTATTCTGCGTTTTTTTCGGTTCGTGATCCACTGCGGTAGGATGTAACGAACTGATTTTGTTAGGGTGGATATGATACGCCCGGCGCAGTGTGAAACTTATCGCCCTTCTTAATACGGTATTAAGCAATACTAACAAGGAGGACAAAACAAATGGCACAGAACAAGATCAGAGTAAGATTCAAGAGCTACGATGCAACCATCATTGATGCCCCAGCACAGAAGGTTGTTGAGACTGCTAAGAGAAACGGAAGCAAGGTAAGTGGTCCTATTCCGCTTCCTACCGACAGAGAGATCGTAACTATCCTCAGAGCGGTACACAAGTACAAGGACAGCCGTGAGCAGTTCGAAATGCGCACTCACAAGAGATTGATCGACATTCTTGAACCCCAGCAGAAGACCGTTGAGGCACTTATGAGCGTTGAGCTTCCCGCAGGCGTTGAGATCGAGATCAAGGCTTAATCGTTAAGCCACCAAACAAGTTAACCCAAGGGAGCTTCAAATCCCTGGAACGAAAGTTCCGAACATACCACGACCTCGTGGTCACGTTGGCGGTTCGCGTAAAGCGGAAATTCAAAACCGTCAACCAATAACCTAATAGGAGGAAAAAATGAAAAAAGGCATTATCGGTAAGAAGCTGGGTATGACTCAGATCTTCGACGAAAAAGGCAATGTGATTCCCGTAACCCTGATTGAAGCAGGTCCTTGCGTGGTAGCACA
>JAZOUM010000100.1:0-5670 GCA_045658205.1 Eubacteriales bacterium
AAAGCTCGGTAGCTACGCCTTCTACGGTTGCACGGCTCTTGACGGGGCGGATCTTCGCTTCGTTACCGAGATAGGAGACAGCTGCTTTGAGTATTGCGGCAAGATAGAAACCGTTAATCTTAAGAGCCTTGAATACAGCATACCGCCCAGAGCGTTTGCTAACTGTGTTTCGGTATCAAAGATCAATCTTAATTCCTCTATTAAGGAAATAGGTCGCGCCGCGTTTATGAGCTGCGCCGCTGTAACGGATATAAAGCTTCCTAAGGAGCTTGACGTTATAGGTCCCAGCGCTTTTGCCGGTTGTGAATCGCTTAAAAATATAAAGTTTAACGAAAAGCTTACTACGGTATCCGAGCAGGCGTTTTACGTTTGTCCATCTCTTACTGAGATCAAGCTGCCCGATAGCGTACAGATCTTGGGTAGCAAGGCGTTTTCCGAGTGCGCGTCACTTGAGCGCTTTGATATGGGCAAGGGCGTTAGCTCCATCGGCTCTTACGTGTTTATGAACTGTACCGTTCTCCACACCGTTAGCTTCTCGCCTCGTCTTTCCACGATCAGCGAGGGCGCCTTCTACGGCTGTACGGCGCTTACCGACGCGAGATTCTCAGAGGGACTCAACACCATACAGCAGTACGCGTTCTACGACTGTACGGCGCTTGGCACCGTGGACATCCCACGTTCGCTCGATACGGTATACGAATTCGCGTTTATGGGTTGCAATGCTCTTACGAGAGTGATCTATAGCGGATCGGTAGAGGATTTTGCGGCGATAACCATAGGCTCGGAGAACGACTCGCTCATACAAGCGGCAATCGAGAGTCTTTCTTAAAAAATTATAATATACAAAGGAGATATAAAATGAAAAGCAATTATGACGTTGTTATTGTAGGCGCAGGTCCTGCGGGTATTTTTACCGCCTTGGAAATGCTCAAAAAGGGAACAAAGCAGAAAATACTTATTCTTGAGAAGGGCAAGGCTATCGAAAAGAGAAGCTGTCCTAAGCACAAGGTAGGAAAGTGCGTTAACTGTAAGCCCTGTAACATTACGACCGGATTCTCCGGCGCGGGCGCTTTCTCCGACGGTAAGCTTTCTCTTTGCGAGGAGGTAGGCGGAGATCTTCCCAGCCTTATCGGCGCGGATTACGCTAAGACTATGATCGATTACACCGACGGCATTTACCTTGAGTTCGGCGCAGATCCTCACGTTGAGGGCATTGGCTTTGCCGAGGAGAAGAAGGAAATCCGCAGAAACGCTATCGCGGCAGGTCTTAAGCTCGTTGACTGTCCTATCAGACATCTCGGCACCGAGAAGGCTCAGGAGATATACTACGCTATCGAGCAGTATCTTCTTAACAACGGCGTGGAAATAGAGTTTAACAGAGAGTGTCTCAACCTTGTAATAAACGAGGATCGAGTATGCACCGGCGTTATCGTTAAGGACGGCAATGATGAAAAGATCGTTGAGGCAAGTACCGTAGTAGTAGCCACAGGTAGACGCGGCGCAGATTGGCTTGAAAAGCTTTGCGCGGAGCATAATATCGCTCATCAGCCCGGCACCGTAGATATCGGTGTAAGAGTTGAAGTAAGAAACGAGATCATGGAGAGAGTCAACAACGTTCTCTATGAGTCTAAGCTTATCGGACATCCCGCTCCCTTCAAGAACAAGGTGCGTACCTTCTGTCAGAACCCCGGCGGATTTGTCAGCCAGGAAAATTACGACAACGATCTCGCCGTTGTAAACGGACATTCGTATAAGGATATGAAGAGCGATAACACCAACCTCGCTATTCTCGTATCTCATAACTTCTCAACTCCCTTCAATCAGCCTATCGAGTACGCGCAGAAGGTCGGCGAGCTTACCAATATGCTCGGCAACGGTCATATTCTCGTTCAGCGCTTTGGCGATATCCTTGACGGTAAGCGTACCTGGCCCGAGGAGCTTTCTCAGTCTAACGTAAAGCCCTCGCTCCCCGATGCTGAGGCAGGAGATATCACCGCGGCTATGCCGTATCGCGCTATGATGAATATCATCAACTTCATTATCGCGGCAGATAAGGTAGTTCCCGGCTTCGCTTCCTACGAGACTCTTCTTTATTCTCCCGAGCTTAAGTTCTACTCTAATAGAGTAAAGATGGATACCGATCTCACTACCAGCGTTCAGGGGCTCCATTGTCTTGGCGACTCCTCCGGATGGACTAGAGGTCTTATGATGGCTTCCGTTATGGGCGTTATTATGGGTAGAAAGCTCGTTGAAAAGGAAAACGCTTAAAATTTCTTTTAAATAAAATTCATTGCTTTCGCAAATACTATCTAAAACAAGAAAAGTGTGAAACTGATGTTATTTAAAGCTAAAGGAAGATCGACCGACGTCGATATGACAGAGGGCGGTATAGCAAGACATCTTATAACATTTGCCATCCCCCTCCTTATCGGAAATCTCTTCCAGATGATGTACAATATGGTCGACACCTGGGTGGTCGGCCGTTACGTAAGCGACGCCGCCTTTTCCGCCGTCGGAACTCTCGGCTCGGTCACCAATTTGATGATCGGCTTCTTTATGGGACTTTCCAGCGGCGCGGGCGTAGTTATATCTCGCTTTTTTGGCGCCAAGCGTTACGATAGGGTAAAGGACACCGTTAACACCTCGGTTATCATCACGGCCGTCCTTTGCGTACTCTTTACAGCGCTTGGTCTTGCGCTTATCCCCGCGTTTATGACCATGCTCGGTATGCCCTCGGACGTGCGAGGAGAGGCTGTAACATATCTTACTATATGGTTTGCCGGTATATCCGGACTTATGATATATAATATGGGCTCTGCCATAATGCGAGCCGTAGGTGACTCCCGGCGCCCATTTATATACCTCGTCGTTGCCGCAATCGTCAATACTGTGCTTGACCTCGTGTTCGTAATCGTGTTTAAATGGGGTGTTGCCGGAGTTGCTTGGGCGACCGTTATTGCGCAGGGCGTATCGGCTACTCTCACGGTAATGTCACTTTGTCGCAACGAGTCCTGCGTTAAGGTCTCGTTCAAGGGCATGAGATTTGACACCGCGATAACTAAGGAGATTCTCGTTATCGGACTTCCCGCGGCGATGCAGATGACGATAACCGCATTCTCGAATATATTCGTGCAAAGCTATATCAACTTCTTCGGTATGGAGGTTATGGGAGGCTGGACAGCGTACAACAAGGTCGGTCAGCTCGTCCTCTTGCCTATGCAGTCATTCGCTCTCGCATCCACTACCTTCGTTGGTCAGAATATAGGACAAAATCTTGTCAAAAGAGCGGAGAAGGGAGCAAATTCCGCATTTCTTATGTCGGTCGTCGCAACGGCTGTTCTTGTTGTTCCCATTATGATATTCGCCCCTACGTTTGTGTCTATCTTCAACACAAACCCACTTATCGTAAACTACGGCGCAACCTTCCTGCGTCTGCTTATCCCGTTCTATCTTCTCTGGTGTGTGAACCAGATATATTCGGGAGCGCTCAGAGGAGTAGGCAAAAGCACCGGACCTATGATCATTATGATCTCGTCCTTCGTTCTCTTCAGACAGACCTATCTGTTCATAGTCGCGCGCTTCATTTCCAATACGGTAATTCCCATTGCGATGGGCTTCCCGGCGGGCTGGGTTCTCTCTGCTATCATAACCATCGTGTACTATAGGATAACAGGACTTAAGCCTAAGGAAAAGGCAGATAAAGCATCGCAAAACGCATAAAAAGTAAATAAGAATATACAAAAACGCTATATACAGCTATCATTAGCCGCATATAGCGTTTTTAGTTTAGATTTGTAATACAAATCCAAGGCGCTCTATCGCCGCATCGCACAGCGCGATCCTCTTTTTGTTCTCCTCAATGTCGCGCATCTCAACGTATATACCGTATTCTGCATCGGCGCGCACGTTGTCCACTCTCTCAAGTAGCTCGTCGATGAGCTCCTTTCTCGCCGAGTCGCTAATGCCCAAGGCGCACTCTATAACAGTCAGAGAGAAGGCAAAAGTCGCGTTAATATCGCTTGGCGCCATCGTTTTGAACGCCTCGTTTGCCGCCCTTTTGTTGAGTATGTAGCCGACAAAGGCGATAAGTCCCGTTACGGTTACCGGCAAGAGCGACGTAGCTATCGCGCCGCCGATACCTGCGCCGAGTCCGAGCCCACTTTCAAACTCGTCGGGCCAGCTGCTTCGTATCGCCATATAGTTGCTCTTGTATGCGCGGTAGAGTCTGCCGAGCGCCTTATGGTCGTCAAACAGTATCTCCGACACTACCTCCAGCGACTCCTCCGGGCGCTGATACTGACGGTCGCGCTCGTCTATGGCGAACATAAGCGCAAACGATACCTTGCCGAGTCCCTCGCGGTCACGCGAAAACAGCTTTTTGTCTATATATTTTCTGAACTCCTCGGGGTTCTCGCTGATAGAGAAATCGCATCCCTTATGCTCTGCGATAAATTCGCTCAGAGCCTTGTCGGCAAGGTCTCTTTCGGCGGCAAAGTCCTTGCTTATATACGACCTCGCCGCATTTCCAAGATCGTTCAAAATGCCGTTTACAAAGCGCTTGAATGCGCCGCCCTCTGCGCTTGCTTCTTTGGGAGCATAGTCACGCATCGACGCCTCGATAGCGAGCTTGTCACCTCTTAGACGGCACAGCGTCAGATTGTCTATTATATGTCTCTTGATCCTCTCTCTTTTCCGCTTTCCAAACGTCATATACCAAGCTCCTCCTCTATGTACTTTTTGATCCTGCCGAGATTGAGTCTGCCTTCGTTGTCCTTAAGCAGCTTGATGACCTCGCGCAGAGTGGTAGGCTTGTCCGCCCCTCGCTTAGTCGTTTCGGTCTTGCCGCCGAACCAGTGGTCGCAGTATTCGAACACGCCGCGCCTCGACACCTCGCCCGCCATGATCTTGTCAAACAGCGCCTTAACCGAGTGCGGCAGGGCAGAGTAGCGTCCCGCCTCGTAGTCAGATATGTACTTGTATACCGTCGGCCTGCTCTTGTCGAGCAGCTTTGACAGCTCCGTTATGGTTATAAAATCTGTTACCTGCATATATACCTCCGCTTGACACGAATTTACTTTACTTGACACAATTTTACACTTTTACACCTAAAAAGTCAATACCAAAATGTAAAATAGTGTAAAGTTTTGTAAAGAGAGCAATATTTGCAATACCAAACGCATAAAAAGGGCTAACGCAAAACGTTAGCCCTCGGTCGTTTTAGTGGGGTTTGATTAAAGGTGGGATTATCAGCTTATGTATCACTTATGGTAAATCCCACCGCTGAAATAGTGCGTTTTCGCAAGGGCGAAAATTTTCGCCCTTGCTTTTTTATTTGTTATATACTATTCGTTATGATATTGTTATATCCCCAAACAACGGGATAATTTACAGGATTCCTCCAATTGATTTCCAAGGGAATAATGTCCTTTTATACCGTCGGTCATTTTTAATATTTTGACTGCAAAATTCATAGATAAATCTGCGAGCTTGTTTTCTGACATAATAATCACCTCTTGGTATAAGTATAACATAAATTCAAAATAAAATCAAGAATGAAATCGCTACGCGATGAAATCTGCCACAGGCAGATGAAATCCAAGCAATGCTTGGATGAAATTAAATCCACCCACCCGCCGTCGAGGCGGATTTCATCCCACGCAAGTGGGATTT
>JAZOUM010000101.1:0-3006 GCA_045658205.1 Eubacteriales bacterium
CTGATATTTCTGGTCGTAGATCTTCTTCTCGTCGAGGTAGTCCTCGTAGACAGATAGGTTATCGAGATATTCACGGATCTCTTCTGCGTTTTCGGTATAGACCGCTATCTCTTCCTTTAAGTCGACAGCGTCGCTGTACGCAAGATTCAATATCTTATTGACGTCATCAGAAGCAAGGTAGATACCGTCCATCACGTACTTGACGTTTACTACGCAATCATCAGCAAAATCAATAATACCGAAATTCACGGAATTGGAGCCCGAAAAATCTCGTGTTTCCTCTCCGATACTTGCCATAACCGGTCTCCACGTGGAAGATCTGCCTTTTGCGTCAGCATACGTATAGTTGCCGGCAGTAACAACGGTCTCGCCGTTTATCTTCTCTACTCTGATCTGCTGATTGGTTACTCGCTCGTATCTTACGTTGAGAGTAGCGTATTCATCAAGGTAATCACGCTCTGCATCCGATATGGTATATCCTAAAAGCGCAAGAATGTCCTCGGAGGACACGGTAGTATTAAAATACGATCCCTCTCTTGAGTGATCATAATCTCCGGAGGTATCTACGTTAGTCACTATAGCCGCAGACGGAAGCACCGCCGAGGTGATGAGTATGACAACGCAGAGCGCAAGAAGAATTATTCTTTTAACATTCATTTTGGCACCTATCCGTTACTTATTCATCATTATTTCAAGTATAGCCTTATCGGTATCGCGCATACCGTCCTTGGCAAGACGGGATATGCTTTCAATCGTGTTTTCAACACCTTTTTTAACGATACCGTCGCCGCTGACAAACTGATTGCCGGATCGGTAGAGGTTAAAGCCTAAAATTCCGTTTTCGACAGCGGTGGCTATCTTGGCGGCACAGCTCGCCTTGGCTCCGTCACATATCAATCCGGAATCGATCGCAAGCGCGTTAACAAGTGTATGCGCCACATCCTTAAATCCGCCTCCGTAAAGATACGCGATACCTGCGCCTGCTCCGGCACCTGCCGCCACGGCTCCGCAGTATGCGGAAAGAGTACCTATACCCTGCTTGACGCGGATAGTAGACAAATTAGATACGCAAAGAGCGCGATATAGTTTTTCCTCATCAAGACCAAGCTCTTTCCAATAAATAACAACGGGTATAGACGCGGTCATACCTTGGTTTCCGCTACCGGAATTTATAATTACGGGAAGCTCGCATCCGTTCATTCTCGCATCACTGCCTGCCGCCGCGTATGCCTTAGCCTTAACGCTGACGTCCTGCATATAGCTTGATAAATATACCTTGCCGATATTTGCGCCGTAGTTACCCGTAAGTCCCGCCTCGGCGATAGCCATATTAAAGTCTACCTGCCTTTTCAGTATGGATCTAACGAGCTCAACGTTTACCGTATCGGCAAACTCGACTATCTCCTCAATAGAAAGATCCTTTTTCTTTACCTCTATATCCTCGGTGATGTCGCCCTCATAGAGAGACACGCCGTTTTTGGATATTGAGACGATGTTTGTATGTCTGTTAGTGATTCTGACGGTGGCGGTATCCTTACCGTTAGTTACGGTAACGATAATATCAAATGGGTACTCACTGTCTGAAAGTCTGACCGTAACAGGCAGACGGTCCCTTACCCGTCTCATACGCTCAATATCATAATCGCTTACAAAGGACAATACCTCAAGGCGCGCATCCGCATTGCCGCCGACAAGTCCCGCGACCACCGCCGCCTCTATTCCCTTCATACCGCCGGTGTGAGGGACTACTACGGATTTTGCATTCTTTATGATATTGCCGCTCACAGCAATATCGCAAGAGGTAGGAAATGCGCCAAGTACCTCTCTAGCCTTTGCCGAAGCGTAAGCGATAGCGATGGGCTCGGTGCATCCCATAGCGGGCACAAGCTCATCCTTCAATATTTGTACGTAATATTCCACTCTCTGTTCGCTTATCATATGTAATCTCCTATGAGCGCATTATAATACGAGTATATTCTAACACAAATCCTATGCGTGTGCAATAGTTAAGGCAAAAAAACTTATTTTCTGCTATTTTCCTGTATACATAACCTCCTATTTAATATAATATGCGTTTGATTTCATTTTTTGAGCATTTTCGCTATTGACAAATCTTCAAAAAAAGTGTACAATATCTTACACCTATCAATACGGGGCCGCAATGGTTTCGACAGGGGTTTTGAGATATGATAAGCGTAGCGCGCCGGATAATCGCGTCAAAATGTCCAAACTTTAAAAATAAACGACAACAACACTGTTGCAATGGCAGCGTAAGCTGCTGACGCGGCTCAATAATGCCGCCCGTACCGCTTGGGAGGACTACGGCCCAAGCCGTGCGTCAAATTAGTAGTGCACGTGAACCGAGAGTCGCACCTGTATCGGTCACGCATTAAGGCGCTACCCTGACGGAAGCCTGTTAACCGGCGTCCCGATGTGGGAAGCTTAATAGATTAACTGCCTACGGAGAAGGTTATATCAATGGGCCTTTGGACACGGGTTCAATTCCCGTCGGCTCCACCAACAAAAACAGAACATTTGTCTACTGACAAATGTTCTGTTTTTGTTTATCCAAGCCGCAGGCTTGGTATATCATTGACGCACGAAGTGCGGCGTATATCATCAGCCCCTCTGGGGCTGTATCTCATCACGCGCCAGCGTGTATCTCTCCTGCGGCTTGATGATATACAAGGCTCACGCCTTGATTTATTCGCGAGAGTGTGATATAATAAACTCACCGATAAATAAGAATTTTTCGAACATAAATCCATATTTTTTCTCAAAAGGGTATTGACTCTCACGTTCCGTCATAGTGTATGCTATCCTAGTGAGGTGATAAAATTGAAAATGCAGATTAAAGAATTTGCTGATTTTACGGGTGTAAGTGTGCGCACACTGCATTATTACGATGAAATAGGATTGTTGCGGCCTGCCTTTGTTGACAGGGCTACTGGCTATCGTTTTTACGATGAAAACTCTCTTCTTCGTATGCAAGAAATTCTCTTTTAC
>JAZOUM010000102.1:0-32547 GCA_045658205.1 Eubacteriales bacterium
CATAGATTTCTCCTTACTGTCGCCAATACGACAACAAATATTTTTAGTTATAATAATTATAACATTATTCCTTTAAAAAATCAACTCGTCAATATGTCGAATTTTATTTAGATTTTTTGGACTATTTGTACAAGTAAAAAATGCGGTTTTGTTATTGCTTTTTTTGTCCTGCTGTGATATAATTTAATTTGAGATATTATTTTTATATATTTTGCAAAGATTTATTTGCTTTACTTATATTCATTTCGTCAAGAAAGGATTTCTGTGATGGGAAAAAGCATTTACACCTACTACAAAGAGCGCCTTATCGAAATAGGCGGCAACAACAAATGCCTTTATCTCAAGAGCATAGCTCGAAAGAGCGCCTATGACTTAGGCAGACTTTTCGAGGGTCGTGATGAAAAAATCTCGGAATTCGTAGATTTTCTTTGGTCGGGAGGCAAATTTCCTCTCACTCTGATCTCGAATAAAGAGAAGGCGAGTATTCTCCGCAATCTTGACGTTTCCGACAAGGGATTCAAAATTCAAAGAGACGTTGATAGTGGTCTCAACGTAGATGAAGCTGCGCTTAAAAAGCTTGAGCGCATACGTCGCGAGGAGGCTACGCGCGCCATTGAGAACGAGATTTCCAAGATCAAGGAGCTCAAGCGTGAGGTCGAAGAGATCGAAAGAGAGACAGGTAGATACGAAATGTACGTAGGATATCCCTTCGTATTCGGTTGTATCCCCCAGGGCTCTGCAAAGACTCTTATCAAAGCGCCTCTTCTGCTCTTCCCCGTCAAGATTGACGTAATAGATGAGTCAACGGTAGAAATCAGTATAAATCAAGCGGAAAAGATACGCATCAATCCCGCACTCGTATACGCATACGCGCAGTCCAAAAGAATCAACATTGATCAGCTCGAGCTTGAGTTTGACAGTATGTCGGGATTCAAAAACGTAAAAAGCGTTATAAATTACCTTGCGGATGCGCGAATTAAGATCGATTGTCCCGAATCGAGCAACGTACATAAGTACACAAGCTTTAAGGAGCCCGATACAAAATACGAGATGGCGGTAAGATACGCTGCGGTTTTGGCAAGACTGCCGATATCAAACTCCATTTATAACGACTATACGCTACTTGAGAAAAAGAATCTTACAAACGACGCAGTAAGCGAACTGTTAAGATTCGGAAAAGTGAAAAATAAGGCAAAAAAGCACAGCGAGGGAAAGAAAAGCAAAAAATCTCGCCCTGATAACAGCTATATAGTAAAAATGCTCGACTACGCTCAGTCAGAGGTAGTCAAAAAGGTAGATACGAACGGAAATATGGTTATTTACGGACCTCCCGGTACCGGTAAATCGCAAACCATAGTTAACATTATCACCGATGCTATTTGCAAGCATAAGCGCGTTCTTGTAGTATCACAAAAGAAGGCGGCGCTTGACGTCGTATATAACCGTCTCGGTGTTCTCAACGCAAAGGCGATGTATATAACCGACGAGGCAAAGGAGAAGCAATCCTTCTATGAAAGATGTCTCGCGGCTCACCAAAGAGACCAGATAGAGAGCCTTGAGGACGTAGAAAAACTTGAGCGCGACTATAACGAGCTTGAGGATAAAATAGCTCTTGAGGTAAAAAATCTCGAGGATATCTTCAAGGTGCTTAACGACAAGCGTCCATTTGGTCTTTCGCTCGTCGAGATGTACTCCTCGTCTTACAACCTTACAAAAAGCTCTAGTGAGTACACTACATATCTCAAGCTTCTCGAAAACAAAGAACTTATGGCTCTCAATTTCAAGGAGCTGAGCGACGCTATGTTTGGCATACGCTCTATGGATCTTGGAGCAACGTACTATAACTTCATGCAGGATAAGGAAAAGAATCCTATTATCGACTGTACTCTCCCCGACCTTGACATAAGAACTCTCAGCGAGGTCAAGTGTGAGCTTGAGGAAATACAAAAGTCAAAAAAGGGTCTCTTTGCCATTTCAAAATATCCGTACTACAGGCACGTTCTTACGTATTACGCCACGATCAAGGATGAAAAAACGTTAGATAAGATCGTCAGCTTTGAAAACAAACTTGAGTTCCCTATCAAGATGTTCCGAGGAAGATCAAAGAAGGAAACGAAGGCGCAATTTGTAGAGACGCTTGAGGCTATAAACAATTTCGCAAGAGAATACAACTGTCTTAAGCGAGTTCTCACGGAGGACGGCTACATATCCGTAATAGATAACGTATTAAGAGGCAACACATCCTATCTTAAGCACGTTTATGAGGCGCTCGACAATTATATTTCCTTAAGAGATATCAACAAGCTACTCGAGAGTCTTGATAAGAACAAGATAAACATTCTCAATTTTGCTTACACATCATGTAAGAGCTACGCAAATTACCTTGATATAATCAATAAGCTGCTTGAGGTAAGAATATATCACGAGATATTGAGATATGAAGAAGAATGCAAGGACGATCTTGCCAAGCTTGTGGATTACTCCAATATCACCTCGAAGATATACAAGCTCAAGGAACAGCAGCTATCGATTGCTTACGAGCTATGCGCGGGCAAGAACAGCCGAGTATACGATGAGCTTTACGATAACGCAAAGGATAATAAGGATTATCTTTACCAGATATCCAAAAAATCCAAGTACTGGCCCATCAGAAAGACTATGGAGGTATACTCCAAGTTCATACTCACTCTATTTCCCTGCTGGCTACTATCTCCTGAGAACGTATCCAACCTTTTACCGCTTACCAAGAATCTCTTTGACGTAGTTATCTTCGACGAGGCGTCACAGGTATTCATAGAGAGTACTATTCCCACCATTTACCGCGGTAAATCCATAGTAGTGGCGGGAGACGATAAGCAGCTCCGTCCCTCCGCAACCTTTATGAAGCGTTATCTCGGCGCAGATCCCGAGGCCATCGATGACTACTCGGTTCAGGCGGCGCTTGAGGTAGACAGTCTGCTTGACCTCGCGGTGTCAAGATACGAGAGCGCTAACCTCACGTATCACTACCGTTCCAGACATCAGGAGCTGATAGACTTCTCCAACTACGCGTTCTACGGCGGCAATCTGCAGGTTTCTCCCAATATATCCAAGAACAAGGCTAACCGACCTATCGAAAGATATAAAGTAAAGGGCAAATGGATCGACAGAAAGAACACCGAGGAAGCAAAGGAGATCGTAGATATTCTGAAAAACATATTCGCCACGAGAAAGAACGGCGAATCTATCGGTATCATCACCTTTAACAGCGATCAACAGGGGCACATTGCGGATATGATCGACAAGGCGTGCGCCAAGGATGCTGAGTTCAGATCGAACATCCTTAAGGAAACCCACCGTATCGAAAACGGAGAGGACGTCAGTCTGTTCATCAAGAATCTTGAGAACGTACAGGGTGATGAAAGAGATATCATCATCTTCTCTATCGGATATGCGCCCAACGAGAGCGGCAAGCTCTACACAAGCTTCGGATCACTCTCGCAGGAAGGCGGTGAAAACCGTCTTAACGTTGCCATAACGAGAGCAAAGTCAAAGATAATCGTCGTAACAAGCATTGAGCCCGAGGATCTGAAGGTAGATAACTCCAAGAATGCCGGACCAAAGCTGCTTCAGAAATATCTCAAGTTTACCAGAGCCGTTTCAAAGAGTGACGATGGCGAGGCGGCGATCGTGCTTTCCGAGCTTCGCGCTCCGGAGGCAAAGCCTGAGGCTATGTTCACAACCGTGGCGGCAATCGAGCTTCAGATGAAGGAAAGACTTGAAAAGCTCGGTTATAAGGTTGATACAGGTCTAGGTAACGAGAACAACCGTATCTCACTCGCTATCTACGATGCGGATACCGATAAGTATCTCGTAGGTGTTGAGCTTGACACCGACGCGTTTAAAGAATCCTCGTCTTGCCTTGAGCGTGACGTATATAAGCCGAGATTCCTTGAGGCTCGCGGCTGGACACTTATCCGTGTATGGTGCAGAGATTGGTGGCTGTATCCCGCAAAGGTCATCAAAAACATCACAGCCATAGCCGAGAAAAATCGCAAGGCAAAATAAGGGACGATGTCCTTAGCGTAAAATTTGAAAAACATTTTTAAATTTTAGATTATTTAAGCGCAAAAACTATTCGTTCATAAATAGATAATGACAAAAGAAGAGGTAGTGCCAATACTTTTAACTAAGCAAAGGCTCAACCTCTTCTTTTTTATGCTTCTTTTTTCATTTTTTTGATAGTCAAGGCTAAAATCACAGTAAAAATTGCGCTCATAAACGAAGAAACGAGTGGCGTCAACCATATTCCGTTAAGCTTCATTACCGGAGCTAAAATCGCCAGACTTATTGTCGGAAATACCAAGGTTGCAAACAATGACGTGATAAGCGAACGAACGGGTCTTTCAAGCGCTGTAAAGAATGATGAGAAGCACATATCTACCCAGCCCGTTACATAGGAAAGAGAAAACAGCTTCATACCAACCAAGCTGACGGCTAAAAGTTCGGTGTCCGTAGGCTTTATAAACAGAGGCGCGACGTACGGACCGATAAACATCATAAATAACAATGACGCTACCGAGAGAGCAACCGCTCCTATTACGATACACTTTAGTATAGCCTTAGTCTTATCGATAAGTCCCGCTCCGTAGCAATAGCTTATCGCCGGCTGTAACGAATCGCACATACCGAACACGAGCATACCTATAAAGCTATCCACGTACATAATTACCGAAAATGCGGCAAGAGCGGTTGTTCCACCGTACCAAAGCAAGAAGAAATTGTATACTACAGAAAGCACCGACATCGAAATGCTGGTGAAAAATTCACTGGAGCCGTTTGCAAGAATTTTTCCGAAATCCCTTGACGATATCATTCCTCTCACGTAGTATAGATCCAAACGCTTTCCGCTAAAAACAAAAATTGTGACTAATGAGCCAAGCATCATAGATACACAGCTCGTAAAGGCCGCCGCCCATATACCCTGTCCAAGAAGCGCTATAAGTATAACGTCAAGCGCAATATTCAGAAGCTGTGTGGCAATCGATATCCACATAGAAAGCTTTTCTTTACCGCAGACACGAAGATAATTATCCGTTGCGAAATAAACGAGCAAAAACGGTGAAAAGGCAGCGTAAACCTTGGTATATGTAATTCCGTATTCAATAGCGGCTTCAGTAGCGCCCGGAGCGAGAAATCTAACGAATGACTCGGCAAAAGCAAATCCCACCACCCCTACAAGAAGCGATATCAAGAATATGAATCCTATTGAAAACGAGAACATACGTGACGCATCCTCGCGCCTTTTTTCACCGAGAAGTACGGAAATACGTACAGAAGCGCCCGTGGCGATCATATTCGAAAACGCAAATACAATCATAATTATAGGCATTATAACGTTAACTGCAGCAAGTGCATCCTCACCGATAAAGCGCCCCACGAACAATCCGTCGGCTATCTGATACAATGCTCCAAACGCCATGGTTATCATTGACGGAACAGCGCATCTGAAAAACAGCTTTGTCGGCGGTAATTTTTCAAAAATTTCAGAATCCACGGCGTACCTCCTAAAAAATAAAACTTCGGCTATTGTAATACAATAACCCAAGCTCACTTGGACACCTAATCCGGCTATCGAATACTACGGTATTCAGCCTCCGGTGAAGTATTGATTATTGATATTCTATCACTACACTTTTGATTTGTCAAGCTTGAGCAAAAAAAGAGGAGAGCCGAAAGCAGCTCTCCTCCGAATATAAATCAGGTCAAGAATGTCAAGGAATTTGTGGTGAGATAGTACTTAGCCTCATTGCAGTAAATACTTCTCTTCTCAAAGGTACGGTAAGGAATAAGCTCCTCCTGAAGCTCGGGAATAGCGTCGATCTTACCGTTGACGTAATCAAGAAGTCTCTTGCGACAGGAAATAGTTCTCTGTATTGTTGCGCCAAGACGGATATCCTGAACGTCGAATCCGCAGGGCTTATTCTCAAAGAACCACTGCTCCTCAAATACCTTGTGATATGCGCGGATAAGCTTTTCCGCTTCCTTATAATCGTTCTCGGCAAGGCGACGAAGCTCTTCCTTATCTCCCGCCTTATAAGCCGCTCTCGTCTTATAACCAAGCTCAAACTTTACGCTCAGAGCTCTTGCAAGAGCCGCGGCAGACTTGAAGAGATACGCGTACTTACGTGACTTCTTTGCTACAGCATCAAGCTTGGGAGCAAGTTCACGGTACTTCTCTCCCTCTCCACCTACAACGGTAACGTCAAGGAATCCGTTGAAGTAATCGGAATAAAGCATATACTTTGAGGGGTTAACGGCAGAATTATAATCTACTGACGTGCCGTTTACGTGATTGAGCGCATCAAGCAATGAAAAATCATCGTAAGAGATTCCCACAAGGCGCTTAAACTTAGCCTTGATGAGATCCATATCCTCATTACCCTTTGCAAACTCGGAAATAGCGAACAGTGAAGGAAGCATAGCAACCTTAGAGCATTCTGCACCGTCATCTCCCCACATTGTGAAAATAGCGTTCTTTACCTTATTCTTCACAGCGGAACGGATAGCGGGCTGCATAGTAAGTATCGTATAATCGTTATGAGGCATAAATCCACCCCAGCTCCATGCGCCGCCTGCAAACCAAACGTTCTTGGACATCTGCTTATGAGCATCAAAGTGAACGTCATACATACGCTCATTCTTGTGATAATAATCCCAATATACAGGAATAACTCCCTCGGGGATAGCGTCTACAACATCCTTCGGAACCTTTGCGAAATCGCGGAGATAATAATTTCCGTTATTGAAGGCTCTTAAGTACATATCGGACCAAAGCATAACCTCCTCATAGCCATGCTTCTTCGCTATCTCGCACACCTTGTCAAGATGCTTTTTCATAATGGAGCTGATAGGCTCATAGCCGTGAAGATCGAGATATTTACCTCTACCGAGCTTGTACGCCTCGTCCATACCAACGTGTATCTTACGTGTTTTAAAGTTTTTGGAAAGTGATGCAAACATGTGATCGATAAGCTCGTAGGTTCTGTCATCGCCAACAAGCATAATATCATCCGTGTCAAGATTTAAGTGACACCAACGAATAGTTGCATTAAGGTGCGCAAGTGCTTGTACGCAAGGGATGATCTCCATACCGATACTGGTTGCAAACTCGTCCATCTCACGCATTTCAGCCTCGGTATATCTACCTCTCATATATCCAAAGTAGGGCTCACCCTCTACGTAGTAGGTATCCTCGGAATAAAGGAATACGCAGTTATATCCCATTTTCTTAAGTAAAGGAAGATACCATTTCATTGTATCCACGGTCATAACGGCATTTCTCGATACGTCGAGCATAATGCCAAAATATTTAAATTTGTTTGCCATAAAACACCTCATATATTTTTTAGGTAGTTTTATTCTAACAAAACAGTTCATTTTTGTCAACAAGATAGCCAAAATTATTTTATTTTCTTTTTTATTTTTTGACTTGAATTATTAACATTTATGGTGTATAATAGTATAGTAATTTTAAAAGAAAATACGAAAGGCAGATCAAAATGTTTAACTTTTTGCTTGAAACAACAAGTTCTATGCTTCCCCTTCTCGGTATAGTATTTCTCTTCGTAATCATGTACTTCTTCATGATTCGTCCTCAGAAGAAGCAGGAGAGAAAGGATGCTGAGATGAGAAACGCTCTCGCAGTAGGCGACGAGGTAACCACCATCGGCGGTATCATTGGCAAGGTAGTTTCCATTAAGGAAGAGACCTTCGTTCTTGAGACCACCAAGGACAGAACCAAGATCCGCTTCCTCAGAGGCGCTATCAGAAGCGTTGATGTTAAGATTGCTGACATTGCCGCTGCTCAGGCTGCGGAAAAGGCTGAAAAGGAAGCTCCCGCTACCGAAGAGGCTGACAATACCGAAGCAAACTAATCTATAAAAACGTCCACTTATCTCGCGTTTAATCAACTATGGCAGGTAAGTGGGCTTTTTTTATCATATTTTTCCTTTCAAAATCGTAATATCTACTACAATACATTTTTTCGGAGGAAAAATGAAACGGTATAAAAGAAAAGATCTAAGTCTCGGCGTCCTATCATTGCTCGGCGCGGCATTTTCGCTCGTAAGCATTGCGGCAACGTCTATGCTATTTGCCATAATCTCTATGTTCACAACCAATCCTACCTCTCTGACCGGGGCATTCTCGCTGTTCGCTCTTCTCATTGCCGGAGGATTGTCCGCCTTTATTACGGCGCGAACTAACGGTGACGGTGGCGCCATTGTGGGTATTTTGTCATCCGTTTTATCAGCGGGCGTAATACTCATAGCAGGTCTTATCCTGAAAAAAGGTCTGCTGCCGTTAGGTACTCTTATCAATATATCCGCATTCCTCGGAGTATCCTTCGTTTTCTCCGCGCTCGGTAAGCGCCGCAAGACAAAAAGAAATCATAGAAGATACTGCATCTGATTTCAGATAGCATCTATAGTAAAAAATACACAAAAAACGAGAAAACACGCCAAGCTTTCGGTAGTTTTCTCGTTTTTTGTGTATTCAAACTAAGATATATCTTACTTATTCTTTCGGTTAAGGCGCTCTATGTAGTAAGGCAAGGCCTCCTCAAAGTTTACACCGTAGAAACGATGATTCTCATCGGCGAGCGTCTTTTTCATAGTAAGTAGCGTGTAATCCACGGCAATAGAAAGCGACTCGGGAACCGTAAATCCTCGCATCATAGCGCCAAGAGTAGCGGAAGCGTAGATGTCTCCGGTACCGTGGAACGCCGCGGGAAGCTTTTCGTTGAAGTAAGAGTAATACTCATCACTCTCGCTGTTATAGAAGTATACGCCGATCTCTCCCTCATTAAAGCTGATGCCGGTAAGAGCCGCGCTCTTTGCTCCGAGATCTGTAAGCTTCTTCAAAACCTCTTTGACGTAAGCCTCGTCGTAATTGGGATTATAGGGGATGTCAAGCATAAACGATGCCTCGGTAAGATTGGGTACTATAAGATCTGCCTTAGAGCAAAGCTCTGCCATAGAACGGGCAAATTCGGGAGTAAAGCCGGTGTAAAGCTTACCGTTGTCCGCCATTACCGGATCGATAACCACCTTAGCCTTATCTCCGAAGCGATCTATGAAATCTCTCACAAGCGAAAGCTGCTCGAATGATCCGAGATAACCGGTGTATATAGCGTCGAAATCAATGTCAAGCTCAAGGAATGTATCGGATATCTTCTGTATCTCATCGGTGAGATCGCAGAATGTGAATTTAGGAAACGCGGTGTGTGTGGAAAGGACAGCGGTAGGAATAACACCTGCCTCAACGCCTGCCGCGGAAATAATGGGCAACGCTACGGTGAGCGAACACTTTCCTACGCAGGATATATCCTGTATTGTTACAATTCTTTTCATTTTAGTTCTCTTTTCTCAAAAAAATTAACACTATTATTATACTTACGCGGTAGAAAAATGTCAATAGCTTTTTATACGTATTCGATATCCGCGCCTATGCCACGCAGCTTCTCGGCAAAAGAGTCATATCCTCTTAGTATAAGCTCGCCGTTATCTATCACGCTCTCCCCCTCAGCCATAAGCGCAAGTATAACGGCGGCAGCACCACCTCGAAGATCAGGAGCGCACACAGTTCCGGATAAAATACAGCTTGGAAAAATCGTAGCCGCGTTTCCCTCTCTCGCAAACGACAAGCCAAGCTTGGCAAGACGGTCAAGATAACCAAAGCGAGACCTCCATACCTCTTCTCTTATACGTCCTCCCCGTGACGCTGCCAAGATCGTAGCTAAGATTGGCTGAAGATCGGTAGCAAATCCGGGATACGCTCCGGTCGTGACCGATATCTCTTTCTTAGGTCTACCGACAAGCATAATGCTTCCACCTGACACGTCCTCTATAACACCCGCAGACAAAAGCGGTTCTGTAAACGCAAAAAGCTCTGTCGAATCAAAGCCCGAGACTCTGACTCTGCCTCCCGTAACGATCGACGCGGCAAGAAAGGTACCGGCCTCTATCATATCACCCGGAATTACCGCTATACCACCGCGCAGTTCATTTCCTACAACGCAGATCTCGTCTCCCTTAGCTGTTATTTTTGCGCCTGCGCTCTGGAGATATGAAATAAGCGTCTTTATATGAGGCTCCCTTGCGCATCCCTTAAGATGAGTTTCACCATCCGTTGCCGCGGCAATTATCAGAGAATTTACCGTAGCTCCTACGGATGCCTGACGGAATACGATATCTGCGCTCTTAAGCTTTTTAACGGTCAAGGACTTATCATCTATACTTGCGCCAAAGCTGACAGCCGCATCAAGATGCATATCTATCGGGCGGTGAGAAAAGGCGCATCCGCCAAACTCCAAAAGCTCTGCCCTGCCAAATCTGCCAAGACACGCGCCAATCAAATACGTAGACGCCCTGATACGCTTGACCTTATCGGCGCTTGGAATCGTGTAGTACATCTGTCGCGTATCAATATAGGTAACTCCGCTCTGACGCCATATCACAGCGCCAAGATCCTCAATTATCGCAAGCGCGTCAGCGACGTCACTTATATCCGGTAAATTATATATCCGAGTAACACCGTTTGTAATTACACTCGCAAATATAACAGGGAGCGCGGCATTTTTTGATCCGCTGACTCTGATGGCTCCGTATAGCTCCTTACCGCCGTTTACTATAAATTTTCCCACAAAAAGCCCCCTCGAAAAGAGATATTACATCTTATTCCGAAGGGGTTAAATAGTTACATTTAATTTTCTTTTCGGTAGTATCCAACGGCAAGTCTTACAACGTAGCCGTAGCTCACGACTCCGTCAGTACCGTTTGCTTTAAGATAGGCGTCGTTTAACCTATCGTTTATTTTGCCGAGCATACTATCCTTATGCTTGTTATATACCTCGTTCGACGCGATCATATCATAGACCGCGACCTCGCTGATCCTTGCTCGTACGTTTTTATAAAGTTCGCTGTCAGCATTATAAATCGCGGAGGCGAGATATTCGTAAAGCCCAAGATATCCGCTATATCTGATATATTCGTCATCCGAGCTTATACACACGAGAAATGCGATAAAATTAGCCTCGTTTTCACGGCAAACTCCTCTTTGGTGGGCAAGCTCGTGCGCGGCGGTAAACGGCAGACAGTAATCCGGATATTCAACGTTAACGTTAGCCTCGCCGGTGAAGAAGCTGTAAATTCCGGCTATCTGAAGATCCGACATAACCTCGCTGAAGTAAACGGGCTTAACGCGAGAGTGAAAGTTTTTAATAATACCGTATTGATCATTAAAGCTGTCAAATGCAGATATAAGCTTACCGTTCATATCATCTATAGAGTAAGGCATAACCGTTTCGCCGTCAATCAGAGTCAATGAAGGGGTAATAGCATTTATCTCATCTATCACAATATTTACTGTACGGTAAAGCTCATCCGTGGTAATATCACGCCTGTCCTCAACACCGATTTTTTCCGACACGGGAGTAGTGTGGTATCCTATACCGAGAGTAAATATATAAGACGTCATAATAAGAGATATGATGCCGAAAAGTATAAATACGGAGCGTATACGGCTTCTCTTATCGGAATTTCTTACGATAAGAAATACTACGGCAAAAATCAATAGGATCGGAGACAAAACGATAATAAGCTCAAATAATGAAAATGGTAAGAGATTGGTTGGCTGAGCAAGTAGATAGCGAGTAGCAACCGATACGGTAGAGTTGACAAGATCGGCAATATAAGTCGCTTTAATGCACAAAAAATAGACCGCCCACGAGATTAAGAATATCGAGACCGACACTACGGTGAATTTAGGAATATATTTTTTCATATGTGCGTCCTACGGTGATAACACCGTTTCAAATTATATATATTATTTACTGCGCCGCACGGTAGGATACATGCGACGCAGTCATTTTTACGTATTTTTGTGTTTTCAACCTTTAAAAATTAGAATAAAACCTTATTTCCCTTTTTTAAAAGAGACGTTGAGTAAAACTCGGTAAGAGCGATTATCATATCGTCAACGTCGCGCGCTCCGGCGGTCTCGTTAGCGGAATGCATCGCAAGCTGAGGAAGACCTATATCTACCGTAGATACGGAAACTCTTGTATCGGATATGGATCCGAGAGTAGATCCGCCGGGAAGGTCGGCTCTGTTGCAATAGGTCTGAACCTTGACGCCGGCTCTTTGACACACGGTACGGAAAAGCGCATCGGAAAGTCCATCGGTAGCATATCTCTGACTTGCATTGTACTTGATTACCACACCACCGTTAAGCAAGGGCGCGTTATCGGGATCGGAAAGCTCAGGGGATGCGGGATGTTTTGCGTGAGCGTTATCGGCGCTTACCATAAAGCTGTTTTCAAGCGCTACTGCCAAAGCTGCGTCGTTGCCGCAAATTCTCAAGAGCGTGTCTCTTAGGAAGGTTGACGCGGCGCCCTGCTTAGTCTCGGAGCCTACCTCCTCGTTGTCAAATACAGCAAGTACAGGAAGAGAATGCGAATCATTTGACTCCATAAACGCTACCGTCGACGCGTATACGCACCCAAGATCGTCAAGTCTGGGGCAAAGGATGAATTCTCCGTTTTTACCTATAACTCTTCCCTCTTCACGGTTGTAAAGGAAAAGGTCGTGCGAAAGTATATCCTCGCTGTTTACTCCGAGCTTATCGGCTACGGTTGAAATAAAATCGCCCTTATTACCGTTCATTGTATAAAGAGGCAAAAGATCCTTCGCGGGATTGAACTTTGCGCCCTCGTTAACGCCTCTGTTAAGATGGATAGCAAGGCTCGGAATGGTAAGAATATCGGAATCGATATCAACAAGCATAGACTCTATACCGTCAGACGTTTTTACCACTACTCTTCCGGCAACCGAAAGAGGTCTGTCAAGCCATGTATAGTAGATCATTCCACCGTACTTTTCTACCTCAAGTCTTGTGTAAGCTCCAACACTCTCTGCGGTGGTCTTTATTCTGAATGACGGAGAATCAGAATGTGACGCTGTGATCATGAATCCTCTTGCATCTCTCACGGTACGAAAGGCTATGATGCTCGTGCCGTTTCGTATAACGTAATATTTTCCATCTACCGAGAGCTTCCATCTATCAGACTCAAACAACTCGGTATATCCCTCCGAATCAAGCATAGCCTTGACAGTATTAACTGCGTGATACGCGCTCGGAGACTTTTTTATAAAATCAAAAAGACCGTTTACGTGCTTCATAATACACCTCATATAGTATAATTTACATATATTTTAGCATCATTCTTAAAAAAAGTCAATTTAAGTGTTGAAAAATCCTCGAGTTTAATGTAAAATATATTAGTAAATGCATTACTAATCGATATGGAGGTACAAATGCTCAACATTACAGATCATAAGAGCATTGAAAAGGTCGTTCGCTTCTTCGAGGAATTTTCAGCGATCCCGCACGGATCCGGAAACACCTCGCTCATCGCGGACTACCTCGTAAATTTTGCAAAAGAAAGAGGTCTCGATTACTCAAGAGACAACGCAGATAATGTAATTATACGTAAAGCGGCGACAAAGGGCTATGAAGAAAGACCTGCCGTGATCTTCCAGGGGCATCTCGATATGGTAGCCGAGAAAAAGCCCGGAGCTACTATAGATATGGAAAAGGAAGGTCTCACGCTTTATCGCGACGGAGATTTTCTCAGAGCAAAGGACACGACTCTTGGCGGCGATGACGGCGTTGCTCTCGCCTACGCTCTCGCTCTGCTCGACTCCGACGATATTCCTCACCCCGATTTTGAGGCTGTATTCACCTCCGACGAGGAGATTGGTCTTCTTGGCGCCGTAGCTATAGATCCAAACGAGATCAAGGGTAGACTTCTTATAAACATCGACTCTGACGAAGAGGGCGTATTTACCGTAGGCTGCGCCGGCGGTATGAGAAGCGACGTAGTGCTTCACGTTTGCCGCGAGGCGGCGACGGGTGACTTTTATAGAGTCAAGGCGTCGGGCTTCAAGGGCGGTCATAGCGGAGTTGAGATCAATAAGGGACGAATAAACGCGAACAAGGCGCTCGTTGAAATACTTACAAAGCTCAACAATATATCAATTCAGGATATCCGTGGCGGCAACGCTGACAACGCGATACCCCGCGAATGCGAATGTACGTTTGTATCCAATCAAGACGTAAGAGAGCTTGTTGAAAAGCTCGGAACTGAAATGGCAGCAAAATACAGCGATATTGAGCCCGATATCACGGTAACCGTTGAGAAGGTAGATTGCGATAAAGCACCCGTATCACAAAAGGACTCGGCGCGTCTTGTTTCTCTGCTTGATAAGCTCCCCTCAGGTATCATCGCTATGAGCTCAGATATCGAAGGACTCGTTGAGACGTCCTTGAATATGGGTATACTGAAGCTTGATGATGATAAGGCAGAGATCTCCTTCTCTGTAAGAAGCGCAAAGGGAGCAGAAAAACAGAAGCTCGGCGATAGACTTGAAAAGATAGCAAAGGAGCATAGCGCCGACTACTCAACAAGAGGCGAGTATCCCGCTTGGGAATATAGACAACACTCGCATCTGCGCGACGTAATGAAGAAGGTGTATGAGAATATGTACGGTGTCTCACCCGAGATCGTAATCATCCACGCGGGACTTGAGTGCGGTATATTCTCCGAAAAGATAGAAGGGCTTGACTGCGTATCTATCGGTCCCAACAACTACGATATACACACCACGGAGGAAAGGCTCTCTCTTACCTCACTTGAAAGAGTATGGGAATTCTTACTCAACGTGCTTAAGGAAATATAACGGTAGGAAATGCCGAAAAATATGACAAAACAAAGATTTATGCAATGAAGGAACACAAAAAATGACAAAAACAAGACTTAAAAAATATGCTAACCTCATCGCAAGATGCGGTGTAAACGTACAAAAGGGACAGGAGGTCTACATTACCGCAGAGCTCGATCAGCCAGAGTTTGTTAAGATGGTTGTTGACGAGTGCTACAAGGCCGGAGCAAAAAAGGTAACCGTAGATTTCTCATACGAGCCCCTTACCCGCTCGCACGTTAAGTACTGCAAGACCGACGTACTCGGCACACTTGATAAGTGGCAGATAGAAAAGTGGGAGCGTCAGGCAGAGATCATCCCCTGCAAGATCTATCTTATCTCCGAGGATCCCGATGCGCTCGAGGGTATCGATCAGCAGAAATACGCAAAGGCGATGGCTATGAGAAGCAAGACCATCAAACCCATTAGAGCTAAGATGGAAAACAAGTATCAGTGGTGTATCGCCGCTGTACCCGGAAAGAAGTGGGCAAAAAAGATATTCCCCGGCGAGAGAGCCGGTAAGGCGGAGGAGCTTCTTTGGGAAGCTATCCTTAAGACCTCTCGCGTTGACGACGATCCCATCGCCGCTTGGGAAAAGCACAATAAGGATCTTCTTAAGAGATGCGACTACCTCAATTCTCTTAGCATCAAGAGTCTGCACTATACCGCGGGCAACGGTACCGATCTCACTGTAGGACTTATTCCCGAGGCGCTCTTCCAAGGCGGTGGCGAAAACGCTCTCGGCTCAGGAATCTATTTCAATCCCAACATTCCCTCCGAGGAGGTATTCACCTCTCCTATGAAGGGTGAGGCAGAGGGTATAGTTTACTCCTCACGTCCTCTTTGCTACAACGGAACTCTCATCGATAATTTCTGGATAAGATTCGAAGGTGGTAAGGCAGTTGAGGTTGGCGCGGAAAAGAACGAGGCTGTACTTCGCGAGCTTATAAATATGGACGAGAATGCTCCGTATCTTGGCGAGTGTGCGCTCGTCCCCTACTCCTCTCCCATACGTGAGAGTGGGCTTCTCTTCTACAACACCCTCTTTGATGAAAACGCCGCGTGCCACCTTGCGCTTGGCAGAGGCTTCACCAACCTTCTTCGCGGATATGAGAATATGACCGAGGAAGAGGCTCATAATATGGGTATCAACGACTCTATCGTACACGAGGACTTCATGATAGGAACACAAGATATGTCTATCGTTGCTACTACTACGGATGGCAAGAAAGTCAAAATCTTCGAGAACGGCGAATGGGCATTTTAATTTAAAGTAATAAAAAACATAAAGAGCCATAGCTTTGCTAACCAGCATTGCTATGGCTCTTATACGATATATTGACTACTTTAATAGTCATTTAAGGTGTTTTTCTATGGCTTTTTCCGCCATCTTGATTCCATCTACTGCCGAAGATACTATACCACCGGCATAACCTGCGCCTTCACCCGTCGGATATATACCTACAAAGCCTTCAGCAAATCCATCAGATGTACGCTCTATTCGCACAGGGGACGTCGTACGCGTCTCAGGTCCTGTGAGAACAGCATCTCCAAGATAAAATCCGGGCAGCCATGCATCAAAATCGGGCATTGCGTCTGCTATAGATTCCGATATATACCGTGGCATATATTCATCGGGAGAAGCGTTTACCGTTCCTATAGGATAGCTCGGTGTTACGCTATCAATACAACTTGATTTCCCACTCTCATAAAGATCTGCCAATCGAATCGAGGGTGCCTTATAAGAGGATGTAAGCGAGTATGCCGCGCGCTCAATTTTACGTTGCAACTCTATACCCGCCAATGCGTCGTCAGATCCAAAATCCTCGGGAGTAATCGACACAAGTATTGCCGCGTTAGAGTTGTCCGCCCGTCTTGCGTACTCACTCATACCGTTTGTAACTATAGCCCTCTCCTCACTCGTTGCCGCTACGACTTGACCTCCGGGACACATACAAAAGCTATACACGCTCCTGCCGTTCGGCAAATGAGTAACGAGGTGATACGACGCAGTCTCGGATATTATGGGCGTCGCATCCTTGTAGATAATAGAATTAATATACTCTCGCGGATGCTCTATTCTCATACCTATTCCAAAGCCCTTAGCCCTCATAGGCAATCCTTTTTCCTTGAGCATAGATATTGTGTCGCGTGCAGAATGTCCTATAGCCAAGATAAGAGTATCGCATTCAATATCCGTCTTTGATCCGTCCTTGACATAGCTTACGCCTACAAGCTTTTTATCACGGATTTTAAGATCGGTCAGCCTCGCAGAAAATATAAATTCACCGCCAAGCGATATGATCTTATTTCTGATATACGAGACTATACCGGGCAGCTTGTCCGTACCGAGATGCGCCGTAGATGAATATGCTATCGTCTCATCAGCGCCACCGTCTATAAATTCGCCAAGCACCTTATACTTGTATTTATCCTTAGCCCCGGTCTTTAATTTACCATCGGAATAAGTACCTGCTCCGCCCTCGCCAAATTGAACGTTACATTCGGTGTCAAGTATACCGAGCGTATTGAAGGTATTGATCCTCTTAGCTCGCTCCTGTACGTTAAGTCCTCGCTCTATAACTATCGGTCTTGCGCCTGATTCCGCAAGCGTTAAGGCTGCAAAAAGCCCCGCAGGTCCTGCTCCGGCAACAACAGGTCGAAGAGAAAAGCTTGAAGGTTTGACGGTAAAGCATTCATCCTTCACTAAAGACACCTTATTTCTGATTTTAAGGAGTCCCTCCTCCTTGTCAATATCAGAGGAGAACGCAACCGTGCTCTTGTAATAAGGAGCCGTACCGTCCTTGATAACGAGTTCTCTTTTTAATATTCTTATTTCATTTATCTCATCTTTTCTTATCGGAATAACAGAAGAGATAGTGTCCTTTACCGTATCGGTAGAATATCTATACGGAAGGGAGAGATCGATCTTTATCATACGTTTTTTCCTTATTATGCTGTATTGTCCTTTATGAGAATATTATACATCAAAACAAAAATCATGTCAATAACACGATTTACCTCATAACTGTAAACGATTTAAAATCAATCAAAAAAGCAAGGCTACAAGGAAAGAATAACCGTATTTTTCCCTCATAGCTCTTGCTCTGTTCGTTTAAGTTATAAAGTAATCAGCCTCCGAGATATGCTTTCTTTATATCCTCATCATCAAGAAGCTCCTTGCCCGAGCCCGTCTTAACTATCTTGCCTATTTCGAGAACGTATGCTCTATCCGCTATAGAAAGCGCCTTTTTCGCATTCTGCTCCACAAGCAGAACCGTGGTTCCGAGAGCGTTTACCTTCTTGATCATATCAAAAATGATATTAACGTAAAGAGGTGAAAGTCCCATGCTCGGCTCATCAAGCAAAAGTAGCTTAGGCGATGACATAAGCGCGCGGCTCATTGCAAGCATCTGCTGCTCACCGCCCGAGAGTGTGCCGGCTATTTGTGACGAGCGCTCCTTGAGTATAGGGAAGCTCTCGTAAATTTCCTCAAGCTTCTTCTCAAACTCCGCCTTATCATTCTTTGAATAATATCCCATCTTTAGATTATCATAGACTGTCAGCTCGCCGAAAATTCTTCTACCCTCAGGAACCTGCGCCATACCCATACCTACAAGCTTGTGCGCCTTGATAAAGGTTATATTATCTTCGCCTAACGTAACGCTACCGGACGCCTTGCCGATAAGACCGTTGAGTGCGTGCATTATAGTTGTTTTTCCTGCACCGTTTGCGCCTATGAGAGCAACTATCTCTCCCTCATTTACCTCAAAGGAAACGCCCTTTACAGCCTTGATCAAACCGTAATTGACCTCAAGATCCTTTACTTCAAGTAATGCCATATCAAAATCCTTTCCTTTAGTCTGTCAATCGCCAAGATAAGCCTTGACTACCACGGGATCGTTGAGGACCTCTTGCGTATTGCCCTCCGCGAGCGTCTGACCGAAGTTCAATACCGTCAGCTCGTCACAAATGCCTGAAACAAGACTCATATCGTGTTCTATCAGAAGGATAGTCATATCGAATTTATCTCTTACGAATCTTATAGTATCCATAAGCTCGGCTGTTTCTTGGGGGTTCATACCCGCCGCAGGCTCGTCAAGCAAAAGGAGCTTTGGATTTGTAGCGAGCGCTCTGGCGATCTCAAGCTTTCTTTGCTTTCCGTAAGGAAGGTTATAGGCAAGTAGATTTCTCTCCTCAAGAAGTCCGAAAATTGAGAGTATCTCCTTCGCCTTTTCACGCATTTCCTTCTCAACCTGTCGATGTCTTTTAAGTCTGAATATTGAGTCCACAAAGCTACACTTGTACTCGGGAAGGTTATGAAATCCGACCATAACGTTTCTTATAACGCTCATATTGTTGAAAAGTCGGATGTTCTGGAACGTTCTCGCTATTCCCCTCTGATTGATCACATCCTGTGATAAGCCCTTAAGCTCTTCACCGTTAAGGTAAAACGTTCCTCTCGTGGGCTGATATACACCTGTGAGCATATTAAATACGGTGGTTTTTCCCGCTCCGTTAGGACCGATAAGACCGTATATCTGATTTTTCTTTATTTTGAGATTAACCGCATCAACCGCCTTAAGACCGCCGAAGGAGATGCCGAGATTATCTGTTTTAAGTACGTATTCGGTCATTTTTACTCCTTCCCGCCCTTATCTGGCTCAACAACACTCTCTCTTACAACCACATCTACCGAGAGTAGCTCGTCCATTTTTATCTTAGTAGGAACTCTATCCCACTTACCCTCATCATCGCTTTCATCTGAAGAGTCCTTCTTGATAAGCTTTGCAAGAAGAGCCTTGAGATTGTATCTTTCTCTGAACGATCTGAGCGCAGGCGCATTGTTGTATATAACTATAAGCACGAGAATAAGCGCGTAAACAAGGTTTTTAAGCACCGCAAGATCGCCGGTCAAAAGAGTAGTAAGCTTAACGTTAAGGAACGTAATTACAGCCGCGGAAACCATACCGCCGGTGATATTACCCATACCGCCAAGCACCACCATAACAAGTATCTCTATGGAGTAATTATAGTCAAACACCATAGGAGAGATAGTAGAGTTTGCAAAGCTATACAATACACCCGCAACTCCGGCAAACGCCGCCGAAATAATAAATGCGGTGAGCTTGTACTTTGTTACGTTGATGCCCGTAGCTCTCGCAGCGATCTCATTATCACGTATAGCGGTTATAGCTCTTCCGTGCTTGGATCGTATAAAATTCTGCATTACCGCAAGACAAATCAAAATGAAGGCGAAAATTATGATAAAGAGATAATCCTTATCAAATCTAGGGGTACGAAGTCCTATAGGACCGCCGAAGCTTTCCTTAGACGAGTTTTGGAACACAGTCTTAACTATCTCGCAAAACGCAAGAGTAACGATCGCCAAATAGTCACCCTTAAGTCTGAGCGCCGGCAAACCTACTATAAATCCAAGAAGCGCCGCTGCCGCCGCGCCAACCGCAACGGATATCAAAAGGTTAATTATACCTGTACCTATGTCTTTAACAGGAAGAAGTTCGGAAAGAAGTAGCGATGCCTTACCGCCGATATAAGCGCCTATGCACATAAATCCCGCGTGACCGAGAGACAGCTCACCGAGGAAGCCTACTACAAGACCGAGTGATACCGAAAGGATCACCGCAATACCAACCTTTTCGAGCATATATACGGTGGACTGCTTAAGAGATCCGGTGAGAGACAGCGCGGAGAAGAAAACGAGAGCAAGAGATACCGCAATGTAGTTAACGTATCTTTTCCACTTTACGCTCTTTAATGCTTTTACTAATCCTGACATTATACCTTCTCCCTTCTCTTCTTACCAAGAATACCGGTAGGCTTTACGATAAGAATAACGATAAGTATTGCAAATTCGATCGCATTTGTATAAGGCGCGATAGCTGGAACGGAATTAGAGAAGCACTCTACCACACCGAGAAGTATACCTCCGAGCATAGCGCCGGGAATAGATCCGATACCGCCGATAACCGCCGCAGTAAACGCCTTGATACCGGGCAAAGAGCCGAAGGTCGGCGTAATGAAAGGAACGTTCATAAGACTAAAGAGTCCCGCAAGAGCCGCCAAGGCCGAACCTATAACGAAGGTGATACTGATTATGAAATTTATATTTACGCCCATCAAAAGCGCCGCCTCTCTATCCTCAGAGACAGCAAGCATAGCTCGTCCCGTGTTAGTAAACTTAACAAAAGCAGATAATCCCACCATAACAAGGGAGGTAGCAACAAGTGTGATGAGAGTTGAGACGTTAATACTGAGTGAGCCAAGCTTTACAACTCCGAGCTCAGGGAATACGACGTACTTTGCCGCAGATCCGAAGAGAACCTGACCAAGACTCTGCAAAAAGGAGCTGACACCGATAGCGGTGATAAGGACCGCGAGAGGCGAAGCGCCACGCAAAGGCTTATATGCAACCTTCTCTATTCCAAATCCGAAGCACGCGCAGATAGCTATCGCCACAAGGATCGCAAGGATAAGCGCAAATATGGGCGAGGTATTGCTAATACTCATAGCGCCGAAAACAAAGATGCTATAGCCACCCACCATGATAATGTCACCGTGAGCAAAGTTAAGCATTTTTGCTATTCCGTATACCATTGTATATCCAAGGGCTATCATTGCGTATATGCCGCCAAGACTCAAGCCGTTAATAAACGTAAGTAAAAATTCCATAAATTTGTCCTTTATAAAAAATTAACGCGCACGCGCGTATATAAAATGCGACGATAGGGGTATTGCCCTTTTACGAGCAATCCCCTAATGCGTCACGTATTAAAAATCAAATAAATAGCATTTGATAAGCGATTATTTGTAAATTAGAGTTTACTTTAAGAGTTCTTTTCCTTTACAACATACTTATCTGCATCCTTGTTTACCAAGCCATTTGCATTCCAAGAAATGTCAGACTTGTTGTTACCCTCGCACTTACCGGTGATACCGTGGAATACGAAGCTATCGCTGTTGAATACTTCCTTAAGTATCTCGCAGAAGTCGGATGCGGAGGTGGTGGTGTCAAATTCCTTGCCGTTAGCCTTAGCAACCTTAAGAGCCTCGAAGATAGCGTATACGCAATCGTAAGCAGCCGCGCCAAACTGGTTTACAGGCTCCTTTTCCTCGTCATATCTTGCATTGTACTTGTCTACGAATTCCTTTGCAGGACCGGAGGTAGCGTTAGTATTGAAGTGAGAAAGGAAGGAAACCTCCTGAGGAATCTTTAAGAATTCATCCATAGAACCAAATTCTGCCTCAACACCGTCAAGACCGTCACAGCCGTAGTAAACGGCGTCAGCCTTAAGAACATCAGCGCCCTTCTTCATGAGAGCAGCGGCAGGACCGGTGTATACAGGAAGGAATACTACGTCACAGTCAGCAAGAAGCTCTGCCTGAGAGCTGAAATCAAGGCTATCGCCGTTGAAGGGAGCCTTAACAACCTCAAAGCTCTTATCAAGAGTTGCGGTAAAGTTCTCGTAGATACCCATAGAGTACTCGTCGTCTGTCTTATAGAAAATACCAACCTTAAGTCCCTTGTATTCCTCGTTGAATACCTTTGCTGCCGCGGTACCCTGGCTGGAATCAGAGAAGCACATTTGATAAGTGTTCTCGTACTCGGTTATACCGTCACCGGTAGCGGAGGGAGTAAGAGCGAATACGTTATCAGCCATAGTAAGCTCCTTGAACTCAAGGCCGGGAGCGGTTGTAACTGTACCGAGAGAGATCTGCATACCGTCCTCGTACATAGCCGAGTAGGTAGTGGTTACGTTTTCCTTCTTATGCTCGTCGTCAAGAGCGAGAAGCTCAAACTTCATACCGTCAAGACCGCCTGCCTCGTTGATCTCATCTACAGCCATCTGAGCAGAGTTTTTAACAGCTATACCGTACTTTGCTGCCGCGCCTGTAAGGGGACCGGATACGCCGATCTTGATAGTTTCATTATCCTTTGCGTTATTATTATTTTTAGAGCAGCTTGCAAGAGTGAACACGCTACCAACGGTAAGCGCCGCCGCCAATGTAAATGACATTACTTTTTTAAACATGTTTTTCATTTTATTTTACCTCAATTAAATTTATAGTTTGTTGCTACGGTCTTCGGCTCGTAGCACGGAAAATTAAAAAAGCAACCTACCCACAATACAGGATAAGTTGCTAAATAATTCGAAATTCACGTGTTCGAAGCATAAGCGCATCCTGTAATCTTATATAATACTTTCTAATTCGCACGACTATAGAGTCTATAATAATAGAAAAAGCAGACGTGACTATGCCGACGTCTGCCGAGGATATGGCGGAGCAAGAAAAAGCGCGAGAAAAGTGACGTCCAAAAGACGCCTGATGTTCGTTATGCATAAAACACATAGCAGAACTCTTCATTGCCTTGCTCCTAACTAAATTCTAAAGATGTACCTATTATACAACATTAATACTGTTTTGTCAATGCTTTTAGGTATTACATTTTCTAATACCCTATTTCATGTTTTGAATATATGATTATTTTATATTTAGATAAGTATACGACGAGCCTTGCCAAAAAACTACAATTGTACATAAAAGGTGCACGGTTTTACCCGTGCACCTTGCTTTACTTCCCTCTTTTGAGAGAATTTTGTGGGAGAATCGTGGTTCTTTTGGCCGAAGTCGTATCTTCATACGACGAGCCTTGCCAAAAAACTGCGATTATTACCAAAATTATCCAACAAGACCGGAACGCTCGATACCCTGTACGAGATACTTCTGACAGAAGAGGTACAGAATGATCAAGGGAGTAATAATCATCATACCACCGGTATTCTGAATTACGTTCTTGTAGATCTTCCAGCCCGCCATATTTTCCTTCGCGATTGCAATCGGAATATTCTGATATACGTCAGGCATCATATAGATCTTCTCTACGCTTCCGAACTTAGCGGGAAGGAATACACCGGCGTAGAACTCATCGGTCCACTGCCAAGAGAACGAGAAGAGGAAGATTGTGATCATCATGGGAACCGAAAGAGGAATGATGATCTGGAAGAATGTACGGAATACGCCGGAACCGTCAACGTATGCAGACTCCTCAAGCTCATCAGGGACGCCCTTGAAGAACTGACGCATCAAGTAGATGTAAAGACCGTTCTTGAATGCAAGGCCGCCAAGAGACATAATGATGTAGGGAGCGAAGTTGTTGGTTATATCCAGCTTATGACCGAGAATAAGCTCAAACAATCCCTTATTACCCCAGGTAATTACACTGAAGAGGTCGAACTGCGCAAAGTGCATCTTCATAGAAAGGCTGAGCGCGTTGTGAGGAACTATCATAGTGAAGACAACGAGAGCCATGATAAGCTTGTTGCCCTTGAACTTAAACTTAGCAATACCGTAACCGATCCAACAAGAGATCATCGTCTGAATGATCGCACACAACAAAGCGAGAAGCACTGTATTAAGAAGAGCCTCAAAGTAATGGTTCTCCGCTATTATTGCCTTGTAGATCTCAAGCGTAGGATTCTTAGGAATAATAGCAACAGTTGAGTCAATAACGTCCTCGTAGGTCATAAACGAACCTGCGATTCTCGCAATGAAGGGATAGATAATAACGAACGAAATACCGAGCATGAGAATGAAACGAAGAACGTTAACACCCGCCTTGATCCAAGTGTTGGACTCGGAGAGCTTTCTTCTGAGTCTTTCTTTAACGGAAAGCTTACCCTCATAGTCAACCTGAATCTTGTTCTTGGTATCCTTAGTGATTACAGGAGAATTGTTATTCATATCAGCTACACCTCCTTAATCCCTTCTCTGGTAGAAGATGAACGTAGAAGCAACACCCGCTACCGCCGCAATAATCAAAATTACGGAAATGAAGTAAATCCAATACATTGCCGATGACTGACCGTAATCGCTTACCGTCTTTATGAAGTTCATCATGATGTTTGACGATCTTGTAAAGGAGTCGATTATGGTATAAACGGCATTAACGAGAATCATGGGAGAGATCATCGGGAAGGTTATCTTCCAGAAGGTTTCCCAACCGGTAGCACCGTCAATGCGGCACGCCTCGTAAATCGAGTCGGAAATAGACTGAAGACCCGCGAGGAAGATAAGCATCTGTACACCGGAATAGTTGATGATGTTGTAAATATCATTTACAAGATTAACAACGTAAGTAACAAGATCACCACCGATAGCCATCTCACGGAAGAGATTTTCAACCTGCATTACGTTAATAATGCCGGAGTTACCGGAACCGTCATCGATACCGCCGCTCATTTCGCTGGATACGGTATCAAGACCGTTAATGGAATCCATAAGTCCCGTAGCAATAATAACGGGGACGAAGAAGATAGCTCTGAACGCCGCTCTACCAAGCATCTTCTGGTTGAGTACAACCGCTATAAAGAGCGAGAAGATGATGATTGCGGGAACTTCAAATATCAACTGCTGAAGACCGGAAAGAAGCGTACTTAAGAAGTCAGGAGATCCGGTGAACGCGTACTGATAGAACTCAAGTCCGCGGAACTCATATACGTAGGTACCCTTACCTGCCGAAACAGCAGTATAGAAGCTGAACCAAAGCGAGTCAATAAGAATAGGCAAGTAAATCAACGCTACTCCGATAATGAAGGGGAGAACGAAGACGTAGCCCGCCCTCGCCTTTCTCTTCTCAAGGGACGCAGGACGACGATTTTTAATTTTTAACGTATTTTCCATTTGTCCCTCCTTAGCCGTCGATTCTATAGAAGCTATACTTCTCTATGGGAGGAATAACTGTTCCGTCGCCGAGATTAACTTCTACTGAATAAATATTGTAGTTGAGAATGAAGGAACGGGTCTTACCTGTCTTTTCATTCTTGTAGGTAACCATAACGATAAGATCGTTGTCTACAGTATAGTCGGTCTTATCATAATCATCGCCGTCGCGAGCAGTCGAAGTAGTAACGTACTGATACTTGCTCTCGTAATCAAACTTTTCATCGCCGTTAACGGCAAGAATGGTTACAGGAACGATATTCTCCGCTGCAACGCCCTCGGTGCTGTATTCCTTCTGGAAATCAGCGAGAGCTTTTTCAAGATCAGCCTTAAAGCTATCATTGAGATTCTCATTTTCGCCAAGAACAAACTTCTCGCGAGCAAGAGCTACAAACATATCGATATCAGCTGTTACGCCGATTCTCTTATCGTAATCACCTGCCGCGCGAAGCTCTGAAAGCTTAGCGTCAATAGCAGTCTGAAGAGCTGCCTTGAACTGCTCAATAAACTCATTCTCAAGAGCCTTGAGGTTAGCCTCCTGCTCATCCTTATCAATAACTCTCTCACCGATAAGGATCTCGTGAGAAACTATCTTGTAATCCTGAAGATCACCGATCTGCTTATTGAGAAGAGCATACTTCTCAACGATATCGTCAAACCAGTTCTCATAGCTTACGGAATAGTACTTGTTAAGAAGCTCGTCATCCTTCATAAGATCCGTGTTCTGATATCCGAGAACGTAGTAAAGACTTGCGCCGTTCTCGATAGAACGAAGGAGATCGTAGTCGGGAGATCCGGAATAGTTAAGAGCCGCGCCGGAATAGTTAACGTATCCGTGAAGGATCATACCGATGAAGGGAATGGTGTAAGATGAATATCTATAGTATGTAGAGTCGGTACATACGTTAAGGATATGATCTGCATATTTAACCGCATAGATATTACCCTGCGATGTCATTACGCTGTAGTTGCTCTCGTTTGCAATTCTATCAAGAAGAGCGCTTACGTATCCCTGCGCATCTGCGCGAGAGATAGGATTATCCTTATCAAAGTTAGAGTTAAGATCAGATCCGAGAGTAGAAACCGAGATAGAATTTATATCATAGTTATCGTACTTCTTAATGAACTTATCGTAAAGTCTGTCAAGAGCGTCTGCGGATATGATCATTGCGTAAATAGTATCAAACTTACCTGTAATACTGCTGTACACCTGCTTAGATGCGTAACGGTTATCAACCATTCGGGAAACGGTATTACGCTTACCTACGCCATCGAAGAGCGAGGTGTTGTTGATATACTGGAAGTCAAAGTCGGGATATACGCCGAAGTTCTTTTCATCAGCGGTAGCGATAAGCTCCTTGAAGCCTCTCTTACCACCAAGAACTCTCTCCCACTTAACTCTTGTGGGATAGGTGAAGTAAAGACCGCCGTTTGCAAATCCGGTGAGCTTAAAGTTAACGTTTGTGATGTTAACTATCTCTTCGGAAAGATCTCTGTAATTGTTAGCAGTCTGCTCGTAGTATTCCTTAAGCTCTACGTTATCCTCCTCTGCCGCTGCGAGAGCGTCGTATTCCGCAGCCTTATCAAGCATCTTCTGCTTTGCGCTACCGAGCTCCTCGTACATCTTAGCGACGTCCTCAAAGGTGGTAATGGGCTTGGATACGTTTACGGGGAAGGTAAGGATCTTCTCTACTACCTCGATAGAGCCAAGAGCCTCAATGTAAAGAGGAAGATCACTGCTTACGTTTTCAAGAGCGGTAAGAGTACCGTTCTTTTCAAGGTAATTGCGGTAATACTCAGCCATACCGATGTAGCTTGCGGAATAAGACTTATCATCATACTTCGCAGTATCGGAAAGCATTACGTATCTGGTAACGTAGGATCCGGAGTACTTAGACTCTGAAACCTTACTGTAGAAGGAACCGGTACCAACCGAGATTGTCTCGGAAAGGTCGAACTTATCAGTAGGATAAGGAGTGAAGGTAGTGAACGCGGAGCCCTCAGTGAAGGAACCGTTTTCATAGGTAATGTTCATAGCAGCCATAGCCGAGCCTTCCTCAAGGATCGCGAAATAGCTGGGATTTACTACCTTTTGTTTAGCATCGCCCTCACCCACGGTCTTGTAGGAGGCGATACCGTAAACAGGCATAGTAAGAGGCTGCGCATGAGCGCCGGATATCTCGGAATAGCAGAAGTCGTTGCCATAGAGAGAAAGAGGTGTACCGAAGGACATGTTACTGCCTCTGAAGTCCTTGAACTCGATTATAGTTCCGCTTCCGTCAGGAAGGAAAATGTAACCGTCATTGGACTTGAAATCTACCGCGCCAAAGTACTGCAAGGGCGTGATGCTCTTGAGAATGTACTGAGTCTCATCAAAAACGATAGAGTTTGCGGGGAGTCTTACACTGAGTGAACCATCCTCGTTGAAGGTGTACTCAAGAGAGCATCTGAATACAGGCTTAGTCTCAGCATCGTGCTCGTACTTACAGAACGCCTCGTCCTCATACATCATCTCGAAGGTGTAATCGGTACAGTACTTCTTAAGGTACTTAGCCTTTGCAGCCATAAGAGAGAACTTAGTCTCCTTAACCTGATATACTGCGTAGCCCTCTTTGGTGATCTCGGGTGTCTTGCCATCCTCGAACTTAAATCCATCGTAATTCGGGTTGAACGCCTGATATGCGTTGAAAACGTTATCGATAGCAGTCCAGATATTGCTGATCTCTGCAATCTGTCTACCCTTTTCGGTAGGAACCTTGCCGCCAACCGATACGGAAGCTCTATACTGAGTAACCGCGGTAGTATAAGCGGTAGCGAATCTTCTGAAGGATTCCTGGTGAACGTACTGCGCATTGTAAACGTCCTCTTCGTTATAGAACTTCTCGTCCTCGAAGTAGTTAAGGGCGTACTGCTCACCGAAGTATTCGAGCATCTTATTGTAAAGAGTCTCGAACATAGGTCTGAGAATATCCTTCTCAAATTCGTGAGCCTCGATCTGAACGGGAAGGAGACAACGGTTTGCGGTCTCACCGATCGCATAGTTTACTCTCAGACCGTTATCGATCTTGGTAACTCTGATCTGATTCTTCATAGCAGCCCAAGTAGAGCTGTAATAGGTCTCATCCTTCTCAGTATTGCTTATGGTAGCGTACTTGATAGTGATCTGGCTTGAGAACTCGGGAGAATCCTTACCGCTACCGTTGAAATTGTAGGAGTTACTGAGAAGCATCTCACCGGTGCTTTCATTTCTATAGTACACAACACCGGTATATCTGTTTACGTAAATGGAATAGTTACCGTTTGTGGAATAATCAAGGTAACCTGCCGCCATATCTGCGTCGAACATATCCTGAGCGGAAGCAAAGGTAGCATCCTGATAAGTCTCAACGATTGTCTTTACCGTATCTGCATCAAGCAAATTTGTATCGACGGATGAATGATGCGCCGCTTTAGCCTGGACCGGAACAAGAACAGCTATTGCCGAGAACAGCATAATAGCTACCAGAGCGGACGATAATATTCTTTTAAAATTCATATTCATTTCCTCCTCTGTTACATTCTGTTTCCGACTTCCTTGAATATGGCTATTACGAAGGTTACTATCTTAATTACCAAGCTGGAGAAGAGGATAATAACGAACATAATTACCAACATTGCAAGGATAGTACCGAGCATAGTGATAACGTTCTTACCAAGCGAGTAATCGTGAGTTACGAGAGTACCGAAGAATAGGAGCATAATAGCCCAGATGAAGCCTACGGTAATAAGAAGGTTAACCATAGAGCCCTCGGTAGTAGTCATAACGTTGGTAAGTATAGTAGATATTACTACGAAAATAGGAAGGGGCGAAAGCGCGTAGCAGGTCGCGATATAAATATCCTTGAAGCTACCCTCACCGTCGAAGAGCGTGGTAAGACACCAGTTCGAAACCGACCAGAGAATAACGGGAACCGCTACGGAAATTATGGACATAAAGATTGTGCTGTATTTATCCTCGGGATTGAAGAGATAACCCTTACCGATCGCATTGTAGAACATAGCGAGGATGGTAATACCGAGAATAGTGGATGCAGCTCTTACAGAGCCTCTCTTCTCATGCTTAAGATCCCAGAAGCCGTCGAAGGGATGGAAGCAAAGGTGGAAGGGATAGATAAGCTCCTCCCAATAGGACTTACGTCCAACCTTAAGCGTCGTCTCCTTATTCTTACGCTTTGCGTAGCCAAGGAACTTAACTGCGCCTACGATAAGCGCGATCGCAGCGATAGCAATGAGCAAGATCCATCTGCCGATGGTATCCTTACGGATCTCAGCGAACGCCTTGGATGCGTAGGTTGTTTCGTAAGCATTCTGAAGAACCTCATAAGCCTCGTCGTACTTACCCTGGCTGAAGAGAGCCTTACCGATACCGATATAAGCAAGGTCGAAGTTATTGTTCTTGGTAAGAACATCCTGCCAATACTTGATAGAGGTATCGTAATCGTGCTCATTCTGGTTCTTAAGAGCGCTTATAATAGTCTCGCAGTACTCTGTGGGAGAGTAAACCGCAAGCTTGTAGGTGTTACTCGTATCACTGGTCTTATCGAGAACGAGGAGGTATGAGGTATCGCCTACGGTCTGGTAGGTAATAGCCTGCATTTCCTCACCGTTACCGAGAAGGTCGTCACCCTGACCGTATTCGCCGCCGTCACCGAAAGCGAAGAGGAGGTTACCCTGCTGATCGTAGGTGAACAAACGGGAACGCTTGTAGTCAAGAATGGTCCACATTCCTTCCGGACCGAGCGCTACGTCGGAGATCTTGGATACCTCCTTGGGATAGAAGATATCTACCTCACCGGCAGGATCGAAGAAGCCGTTTCTCTTCATGATCTCGTGACCGGTAGCGTTAAGCTTTTTAATGGGAGAATAGTCGGAAGCCTTTGACTTAATCGCCTTGAACTGCTGGCTCTCATCGATTTTATCGGAGGTAGCGTAAACGAATCCGTCATCGTCAACCGTAACGTTGTTATAAGGATCGGAAAGGTTTCTTGTCTGCTGAGCAAGCTGCTCCTTAGTCATAAACTTTCTCCAGATTACGTCTATAATGCTGTAAGAAACCTTCTGAGCGCCGATATATCCGGTGAACTCACCATCGCTGGAGAGAACCATAACACCCTCGTAGATCTGCTTTGCGACAACGAAGATTCTACCGTATATATCAACTGCGATTGCGTTGGGAACAAAGTTGGAAGCCTTAAGCAAAGGGCTTTCGGGAGCAGTAATAGTTCTTACGTACTCCTTGCTTTCTCTATCGTAAACTACGATAGCCTTATTGTTGGTATCACAAATGTAAATGTGGCTTGAACCGTCGGAGGTCTTGGTAGAATCGGTTACAAATAATCCCTCGGGATGATTGAAGGAAACTACCTTGCCCGCATCGTCATAATAGGTATCGATAATGTTTACTACCTTATAATACTTATTAAGGATTACGATTCTGTTATTACCTGCATCTGCGATGTATACGTTACCTTCCTGGTCGGTAACGATATCTCTTACGTCATTAAGCGCAACGTCAAGACCCATATCCTTAGAGGTTATAGAGGTATTGGTGGAATACGCCGTAGGAGAAAGCATCTGCTTACCGCTGATGGAGTAGGTGTATGTATCGTAAGCAATGTAAGCCGATGAGGATACCGCGCCGAACAAAAGCACAAAGGCAAGAGAAAGTATAAGAATCTTAGCTATTTTTTTCATCTAATACCTCCTTAATCCTTCATACCCGAGGATCCCATCGTTTCCACGATCTGGCTCTGGTTGAATACGAATATCAAAATAGGAACCATCATCATTACAACCGTGGAAGCCGCGCCTGCGCCTGAACGCGCAATACCACCGGAAACTATCTGCTGAATAGCGTAGTTGAAGGTCTTAAGCTCCTCGGAGTGAATGTAAATGGACGAACCGGAGTTCCAAAGGTTCTTAAAGCACTCAACCATAAGCGTCAGCCAAGCGGGTTTAACCATAGGCATCGCAATGGTGAGGTAGATACGGAACTCGCTCGCGCCGTCAAGACGCGCGGACTCAAGTACAGTATCGGGAACCGATGACTCCATGAACTGCTTCATAAGGTAAAGACCCATCGTACCCGCCATAGAAGGAACGATTATCGAAAGATACGTATCGATCCAACCGAATGCGGAAAGAATGATGAAGTGAGTTACCTGGTTAACTGTAGAGTGGAACATAAGGGACATTACTATGATCTGGAAGATCGCGTTTCTGCCGGGGAAACGAAGCTTTGCAAGCGAGTAAGCCGCCATAGACGCAAAGACAAGGTTACCAAGAGTACCGCAGATAGTAATGAACACGGTGTTGAATATGTATCTCGAGAACGGAACCCAAGAGTCACTCATAAGAGTAAAGAGGTCACCGAAGTTTTCGAGAGTAGGTCTGATTACGTAGAATCTCGGGGGGAACATGAAGAGCTCATCAAGAGGCTTCAAGGACTGAACTACAACGTAGTACATAGGTACAAACATGAAGAGTCCGAGGAAGGTGAGCATGATAGTGATACCGGTATCACCGCCTGCAGATCTGTTAAGAACTACTCGGTGACCGCGAGTTCTGAGCTTTTGTAATTTCTCTTTTGCCATGCTTACTCACCTACCTTCGAAAGTGCCTTCTTGATTATAATATTACTTGAGAACATTATAATGAAGAGTATTACGGCTATTGCCGAAGCGTAACCAATTTCATATCTCGATCCACCGTAGTCACCGAGATGGTGCATTATCGTGTGCGCCGCGTAATCAACAGAGGGGAATCCGCAAAGAGCATCAACGACTGCGCCGAAGCCGAAGGAGTTCGTGATTGCGAGAACCGCACCGAACATAAGCTGAGGACGCATGGTGGGAAGAGTGATGTACCAAAGCTCCTGCCAACGGTTCTTGATACCGTCAACGGCAGCCGCCTCGTACATAGAGCGGTCGAAAGTCTGGAAGCCCGCGATGAAGGAAAGGAATGC
>JAZOUM010000103.1:0-1241 GCA_045658205.1 Eubacteriales bacterium
TCGGATTGGCAGCCGAAACATATTCCGCCGTTATTATATCACCTTGTGTTTCCGTTGACAAATCTGCGGAATTATTTTTTATCAGCCTTTCAAATCTTGAACGTAAAGTGTGAGCATCCTCGCTCCGTGTCTCAAATTGAGACGCGACGATATAAGTCACACCATTGACTTGATAGGTGCTCTCGTTTGCCATACCCATCACCCAACTATTTTTGTTCTTCTTACCTCGCATCTCGGTTCTCCTTTCGGCGTAATTGCTCCAAGCGGCGTTTGTTTAAGAGATTCTTAATGTCTGTCACAATATCCTTCGGGAGCATATTGCGAGGATAATACTGACGTATATCGTCCATATAGATCACAATACGCTCTCGCTGATTGGCTTTCTCCTCGCTCATGATCTCGCGTATAGCATCCTCACCAAGTGCGCCTTCGTCTGCAAGTTTTCTCATACGGACGGTCTGCGAATAAGAAGGCGTAAGGTCATCCATATCGCAGATCTCATAGATGAGTTTTTGGGTAAGGTGATGAAGCTTGGAAAGCTCTACCGCTGGTGTAAGCGCGATCTTTCCCTCATCCACCATTTGAAGCAGTTCGGGAATAAGACGGGTGAGGCTGATATATCTCTGTATTTGGCTTTTACTCTCATCACTCTCGGCTGCAATCTTTTCCACCGAAGTCAACCTCTGCCCAAGTTGGGCAGAAGTCAGATCGGTGCGCTCACCTTGTCGCTTGATGGCATCGAGCTTCATTTTGTAGGCAAAGGCTTTTTCGGATGGGAGGATATGATCGCGGTGGAGGTTGGCATCGACCATTGCTACGATAGCTTCTTCGTCGGTCATCTCGCAGATGGTGGACGGAATCTCGCTCATACCAAGCCTTTGGTATGCTCTGAATCGGCGGTGTCCCGAGATGATCTCATAACCGCCCTCGTCTCTCGGGCGGACAATGATAGGTGAAAATAAACCGCGTTTGCCGATGCTCTCGCACAGAGCGTCCATCTCTACGTTGTCCTCGACCTTGTACGGATGATCTTTGAACGGGTGCAACTCAAAAAGAGGTATATTTCTGTCAGTTCCTTTGATCAATAGCTTTCACCTCCTACCGCGCTCTGCTTTGCCTTCCACTCTGTGAGAATAGTAAACATTTCTTCTTTCATATCGGCGGCGTTCATTCCCGGGAAGTAATCCGAGAGCTCATCCACGCCGAACTTTACGCTTTCCTTTTTAGGTGCTTTCTCCTTT
>JAZOUM010000104.1:0-1241 GCA_045658205.1 Eubacteriales bacterium
GCCCTGAGTATAGGGCTTCTCGTAGTTTCCGAGAGGAGAAGTGGATACCGCATAGCAAACGTTGTAATACTTATTCCAGCATCCGTTTACCGAATAGGTCATATAGTACTTACCGTTTGACTTAATAACGTATGGTGCCTCGACGATAGGCTTCTCGGATCTGAACATCTCCCAGCTAAGGGGCTTCAGAATGGAGTTAGAGGAATTGAGAGCGCCGGGCTCAACAAGCTTGGTATAGGTAGACCAGTCTGCCTCGTAGGGACTCTTCATCTTAACGCCCACGATATGCTGATTTTCATTGGTAGCTACGCTGTAATACATATACATCTGACCGTCATCATCAACGAAAATGGTGATGTCGAGAACGCCGTAGCTCTTATTTTTGTCAAGGAAAAGGGGCTCATCAAGACCGTTGATATCGCCTGCCTGAATAGGCTCGTACGGGCCAAGTGGATTATCTGCCGCTACAACGCTATTACGGCGGATGCCATCATCGTCCACCGCGCTGTAATACATATAGTAAACTCCGTCAAAGCAGTACATCTCGGGAGCATAAATGCTTGCCTTATCTGCCTCCCAGCCGTTGAAATCGGCGGGATCATAGATTCCGAAATGCTCCTCGTAGGTAACGAAGTCCTCGGTGGTATAGCAATCGATAACGTTGCCGTTTCTGTCGCTGGTGCCGACGATATAGTATACGCCGTCCTCCACGTAGATCTGCGGGTCAGGAAGGGGAACGTCATCAAGCTCGTTAACATACCACATGCTCTCGTTGTAGCTGAGCCCATTGCCGTCATAGGTAGAGGTGTGATCAATATAATCAACACCCTCCTTCAGCTCGGTAGCCACGTTCTCGGGATACTCGGGCTCCTTAGGCTTACAGCCGGTGAAGGCTGTAAGCAATATGGCGGTAATCATTAATAAAGAAACAATCTTTCGCATTAATAAATCTCCAAATCTTAGTTTAATCATCAGATCCTGTCTCCGGAGTTCTCGTCGAAGATCAGAATCTTATCCTTTTTCAAAGCTAATTCAACATCGGTATGAGGTTTAATTAATACGTTGGTTGATATTTTAGCTATCATGTTTGCGCCTGCAAAATCAGAGTGAACAAGAAGCTCGCTTCCAAGGAGCTCAACGATATTTGCATTCACAACGAACTTATCTGTCTTTCCTGTGGGTGTCTCGGAATCAAGAACAATATCCTCGGGTCTGACACCGACTCTGATAGGATGCTTGCC
>JAZOUM010000105.1:0-1203 GCA_045658205.1 Eubacteriales bacterium
TATAATGGAATTTATTCCCGATGCGCCCGTAGTAAACAACAATACTCCAACAAAGGACTCATATGAAATACTTTCAGGCGATACACTTGTGGCAACCTGGAATGATAAAAATCTTACTGTTCACAACGATGCTCTTCTCCCATTATACTTAAAAAAATACAAGGATGCAGACTCTTGGCTTGAAACTAGAGCAATAGACAGCCACAGAGCTAACTCAAGACTCTTGAAAAAGGCGCTTCGCCTTGAAAACAAGGATGATATCTCTACCGTTATTCACGTAAATGCGGCGACCATTACCGATAACTATTGGATAAGACCGATAGGCTCGACGCTTACCTATGCTGACGTGAAATTCGATAACGACTACTTCGCCAGCCTTGCCCTCAAAGGAAATTACGATAGCTTCAATAAAGCAGCTTCCAGAGGACACACGAAGAGTCCGGAGCTTACGAACGTAGGTAGCTTTGAAAAATGCTGGAAGCTCAAGGACGGCAAATGGTGGATGCACAAGAAAGCAACGCTCCCCGAAATGTTCTCCGAGCTCTTCGTTTACGAGCTTGGAACGGTACTCGGAATGAATATGGCAAGATATAAAAAAGGAACAGGCTGTGTTAAAAGTCTCGACTTCACTTCTCAAGGTTCGGTAAATTTTGAGCCTGCATCGGCATTTATGGGAGATAATGAGGACTACCTTGATGTTATCGAAGCGCTTGAAGGAATATGCCCCGAAGCAATACCCGACTATATAAAGCTCATATTTATGGATACGATTTGCGCTAACCCCGATAGACACACTAATAACTTCGGTCTTATGCGCGACGTAAAAAACGGAAAGCTTCTCGGGCTTGCACCGAACTACGATAATAATATGGCTCTTATTTCTCGAGGTTACCCGGCAAAACCGAACGCAAACGACCTTCTGATATCACTCTTCCGTGAGGTGATTGATGCATACCCCGAATACAAGGAATATATCCCTACCGTTACCGAAGAAATAATCGATACGGTTATCCGGAAAATAAAAAGTCGGAGGCCAAGCGGTCTTAGGAAGACAAGCTTTATAGTCAACTCCTTGGCTCACAGAACGACATGGCTACGATCCGACTTACTCTTCCGTGAGGTGATTGATGCATACCCCGAATACAAGGAATATATCCCTACCGTTACCGAAGAAATAATCGATACGGTTATCCGGAAAATAAA
>JAZOUM010000106.1:0-5609 GCA_045658205.1 Eubacteriales bacterium
ACAACCCCGGTCTTGAGCTTGCAGAGTTCAGCCGCAACGACGAGTAATGCTATTAATGGAGTGATTTATCGCTATGAGAATGAGAAAAAAGAAGCACGGTGAGGAAAGACTCAGTCAGTGCTCTGAATACTTATATAACCATGAGGGCGCAGTCCTTAAGAATCCTTCAGTAGAGGTTTTTGGCTCGGAGTCGCCCGTATATCTTGAGATTGGCGCGGGCAAGGGTGGTTTTGCCGCGGGTATGACTCGCGCTAATCCCGACGTTGCGTATTTCGCTATGGAGCGCGTTACCGATTGCGTTGTTCTCGCTGCAGAAAGAGCAAAGAGAGAGGGGGCTGGCCGCCTCAGATTTATCATTGATACGGCGGATAACCTGACGAAAATATTTGCTAAGGGCAGTGTTGACGCTATTTTCCTTAACTTCTCGGATCCGTGGAGTAAAAAGGGATACGCGAAGCGCAGACTTACTCACGCAAGATATCTGGCAGTATATATGGAGCTTCTTAAGGACGGCGGAAAGCTCTGCTTCAAGACCGATAACGTTGGTCTTTTCGACTTCTCGCTTGAACAGATCGAGGAGGTAGGACTCCCTCTTACAAAGCTTACGCGTGATCTGCATGCGTCGGAATGGAATGAGGGGAACGTTGTTACTGAGTATGAGGCTGCGTTCTCGGCTCAGGGCGTGAAGATAAATATGCTTGAGGTTGTCAAGCCCGAGGGATTCTATCTTCCTATCCCCGATGATCTGAAGGCAGACAGAGTTTCTTATAGAGCTACCGTCGAGGAATAAAATGTACCTCGAGGATAAAGATGTTCATAAAGGGCATAGGTCGAGAATGCGAAGCAAGCTGGAGTCTTACGGTCCGAGAATATTTGACACGTACGAGTTACTTGAAATGCTTCTTTACTATGCCATTCCTTACAAGGATACCAATCCGATAGCTAAGCGATTGCTCGCCGCATTCGGCTCGTTAGACGGTGTTTTGTCAGCTCCGGTTGAGGAACTTGCCAAAGTGGACGGCATAGGTGAAAGATGCGCATCTCTCATATCGTACGTTGGTCGTGTGATGATTGAGGATGCCGCTATGGTACACCACCGTTCCGTCAGAGTTTTTGATAACTATCATATGACGGGAAGATATCTTGTCGAGTATCTGAGCGATAACGATCGCTCGATATGTATGCTGATGCTTGATAACGGAATGCGACTTATCGGTATTAAGGATATCCCTGCTGACAATTTTGGATCGGCGGCTGTCAAGCCGAGATACTTTATTGACGCGGCGCTCGAAACCGGAGCGTCCGTTGTTATAATAGCGCATAAGCGACACAGCCTTTTGTGCTTGTCCGATGCAACTCTCGCTACTGATAAAATGATCAGATCCGAGCTTGCAGGCATAGGCGTTCTCGTAGCCGAGCATTACGTTATAAGCGGTAATGATTTTTCCGGTGTCAGACCTTATTACTCGCTCGGTTTATCGTTGGATACGCCGGAGCTTGAGAGGTTTATAGAGAGTATGCCGGGATTTTCCGGAGGTGCCCATGAATAATGAATTTGAATATGTAGAGACGACGGATTCTACATACGAGAGCCTTTTTGAAAGGATACTTGCATACCGAGGCGGCGACGAGAAGGCGAGGACGTGCGCAAGAAAGCTGTTTGAAAGATACGGCTCGTTGGCTACGATTTTATCAGAGCGCGAGTCTGAGATCGTTCGCAACGGCGAGACCGATATGAATACGGCGCTTCTTATCAAATTGATAGGTTATCTGAATTCTCGGAGAGTGACGGACAGCTTTGAGTGCCTTACCGCTCATACTGAGATGGAGCTGCGAGAATTGATAAGCTCGTTGTTTACCGGACTTTCGGTTGAGACTATTTATGCGATCTTACTCGATGATATGGGCAGAGTAAAATCGTGGGAATATATCAGTGAGGGAACCGTAAACGCTTCCGATGTTATACCGAGAAAGATACTCGAGTGCGCAAGAAAAAGAAAATCGAAAAATATAATATTGGCTCACAATCACCCTAAAGGCACGTCTGTGCCGTCAAAGGATGATATTATGACTACGGGAAGGCTGTTTAACTTGTTTGCGAGCGTGGGAATACGACTTTGCGCTCATTACATAGTGGCTGACGGAGATGTCGGACGTATAGAGACAGATATGCTTTATAATCCTGATTATAATACAACGGCTAAATGGTGATTCTAGCTTAAATTAAAAACTTCAGTATAACGAAAGGGGAGTAGTATGGGTGTTAATGCTTATCTTGGCACACTTGTCAACTTTGCCGTTGTTCTTGTAATGGGAACGGTTGGAGCGCTCATTAAGAAGGGGATACCTAAAAGGTTTTCCAATGCGATAATGACCGCTATGGCAATTTGTGTAATCTACATAGGAATAGACGGCGCTCTTGAGATGGCGCCCGATACCTCGCTCACAGCTCCGCTTTTATCTCCCGGACTCTTTAAAGCGCTTGTCATGACAATATCAATGGCGATAGGAACGCTTATAGGAGAGGTCATTGATATTCAGAAGCAGATAGAGCGACTTGGTGATTTTGCTTCCGCAAAGCTTGGTAAAATTTTCGAGAGCAAAAGCTTTTCCGAAGGATTTGTATCGTGTGGAGTGCTATTCTGCGTTGGAGCGATGGCGGTTAACGGAGCGATAGCCGGAGCGGCGGGCGATCATCAGATCCTTTTGACCAAATCCTTGATAGACGGAGTTTCCGTGCTTGTTATGTCGTCGACACTTGGTATAGGATGCGCTTTTTCAGCCTTTCTGGTACTTATATATCAAGGGGCACTTACATTCTTGGCTACGTTTCTTGTCGGCGCGATATCGTCTGCGACGCTTACTTATATGTCGGTTACGGGATCGCTTGTTGTGATTTTAATTGGAACTAACGTTTTGGGTATCACTAAGATCAGAACTGCAAATATGATACCAACAATGTTTGTTGCTATTGGAGCAGAAGCGCTGTTGAAATGGATTTTTTAACAAAAAAGTAAATGTTTATTTACAAAAACGAGGTAAAAACATTGAGAAATATAAACAGTGGCGAATTTACAGGTGAGAGAGCTTTGTTTGATTCGCACGATCTTAGAATAGAAAACGCCCGTTTCTTCGACGGCGAGTCTCCTCTTAAGGAAAGCTCTGAGATAAGCCTTGTCGGCTGCGAATTTGCTTGGAAATATCCTCTTTGGTACTGTGAAGATATTTCGGTATCGGACACGACCTTTAAAGATACGGCGAGATCGGGTATATGGTATACAAACGGTATTTTTATGACCGATTGCGTCATTGATGCTCCTAAGACCTTCAGACGATCAAGTGATATCAAGCTCAATCACGTTGCTTTCAATAATGCTTTGGAGACAATGTGGAATTGCAGCTCGGTCGAGCTGACGGACGTCTCGGTCAAGGGCGATTATTTTGGTCTTGGCGCGACTGAGGTTGTTGCTGATAGGGTAGACGTGGACGGAAATTATCTTTTTGACGGTGGTAAGAACATCACGGTCAGAAATTCAAGACTTATTTCAAAGGACGCGTTGTGGAATTGCGAGAACGTTCTTGTTGAAAACTGTTTGATAGTAGGCGAATATCTTGGTTGGAATTCAAGTAACGTAACCTTTGTAAACTGTACCATTGAGTCAAATCAGGGTATGTGTTATATGGATAACGTGGTATTGCGTGATTGTAAGCTTGTTAACACCGATCTGTGCTTTGAATATTGCACGGTTGATGCCGAGATAACTTCACACGTGGTAAGCGTAAAGAATCCAAAGTCGGGTAGAATAGTCGCTGAAAGCATCGGCGAAATAATACACGAGGCGGACAAGGTGGACGTCGCTAAAACTGTTATAACCGAGGTATCAAATAATGTATGATTTTGATAAAATAACCGACCGTTTCGGCACTCTTTCATATAAATGGGACGTGGCGGACGGTGAGCTTCCTATGTGGGTAGCGGATATGGATTTTGAGGTGGCAGAGCCTATCAAAAACGCAATTATCAAGAGAGCTGAACACGCTATTTTCGGCTATTCATCTACTCCGGAAGAGTTTTTTGAAGCCGTATCATCTTATTGGCACAGACGTCACGGATACAGGATACCTACCGAGGATATGATATATTCAAACGGTGTTGTCGCGGCTATTTCATCTATCGTGAGAAAGCTTACAACTCCGGCTGAAAACGTGCTTATACAGGCACCCGTGTACAATATCTTCTACAACTCCATACTCAACAACGGCAGAAATGTGATCTCGAGCGATCTTGTTTACGACGGCTCGGAATACTCTATTGATTTTGACGATCTTGAGAAAAAGCTGTCACTGCCGCAGACTACTCTTATGATCCTTTGCAATCCCCATAATCCTGTCGGTAGGATATGGACACGTGATGAGCTTGAAAGGATAGGAGTGCTTTGTAAAAAACATGGAGTTACCGTTCTGTCGGATGAAATACATTGCGATCTTACGCCTATCGGCGAGGGATACGTACCTTTTGCCTCAGTCAATGACGTGTGCAGGAATATTTCCGTAAGCGCTGTTGCCGCGTCCAAAACCTTTAACATAGCCGGGTTACAGTCGGCGTGTCTTTTCGCTCATGATCCGGTAATCAGACATAAGGTATGGCGAGGAGTGAATACCGATGAAGTTGGAGAGCCGAACGCGTTCTCTATGACTGCGAATATAGCTGCTTTTTCGAAGTGCGACGAGTGGGTTGACGCAATGCGTGAATACGTGTTTGAAAATAAACGTATAGCGTGTGACTTCATCAATTCCGAGATTCCGGGAGTTAAGGCAACCTTCTCAAGAGCTACCTATTTGCTATGGATAGATATTTCAGATGTTGCCGACGATTCGGTTGATTTTTGTAAAAAGCTTCGAGAAAGCACAGGTCTTTATTTGTCGGACGGAGCCGAGTACGGCGAGTGTGGCAGACGATTTGTCAGAATGAATCTTGCTACGCAAAGAGCTCGCGTCCTCGACGGACTTGACAGACTTAAGCGCGGAGTAGAGAGATACACCAAATAATTATCAGGCGAGAGCATTGCGACGCGATGCTCTCGTTTTTTGACGATAATCCCGATTGGAAATGGTTAAAATGATCTGATATCAGCATACTCTAATGAATTTTAGATGGCGCAGTTTGGATAATTTTGCCGCATTGTGTAAAAAATGATTGCGTCTAAATTGAGGCAGAAATATTTTTTTCGTATAACAATTACAAAAGAATATTGAAATTATTTAAATTATTTTCTAAAAACCTATTGACATTTGCAAATTTTGTGATAAAATACTATAATGCAGTATAATTGCGATAACTATGGGGATATTATGCCTTTTTTTCGGGACGCCACCTTAAAAATCGGCAGAATTTACATATTTTTCGACAATTTTTTGTGGATTTTGCTACCTTAATATTTATAGTCGCAAAATTATTCTTAAGAATGTGAAAAATCCCAGATGCTCGCAAATTTTCAGGAATGGAGTGATTCTATTTATGATGCTTAAACCCCAAAAGCTTGGCACCAACGTAAGAATGAGTTTTTCCAAGATCGAAGCGGCAACGGAAATGCCCAACTTGATCGAAA
>JAZOUM010000107.1:0-1036 GCA_045658205.1 Eubacteriales bacterium
GAATAGTGTTCCTTCATAACCTAACTCGCCGTAGGTAACTACGGCTTCGGGATTGCGAACAAAGCACTCTTCACCAAAATCTCGTCGACATACCGTTTTAGATATTTTGTGAATAGTGTTCCTTCATAACCTAACTCGCCGTAGGTAACTACGGCTTCGGGATTGCGAACAAAGCACTCTTCACCAAAATCTATTCGACATAATATTTGAATAAAAAACGTGTAACTTAACACTTATATACGTTAAAAGAGGTAAAAATATGGAAAGAAAGGGAAGGATCTTTAATATACAGCGCTTTTCCATACACGACGGTCCGGGTATAAGGACAATAGTGTTTCTTAAGGGCTGTTATATGCGATGCGCGTGGTGCTGTAATCCTGAGTCGCAGAGATACGAGATAGAGACTCTCGTTGAGGGTGGCAAGGAAAAGACTGTCGGATATGACGTGACCGTAGCAGAGATAATGCCGGAGATCCTTGCCGATATGCCGTATTATCGCAGAAGTGGCGGAGGTGTCACGCTTTCCGGTGGAGAGGTACTTGCGCAGGCTGATTTTGCGGCGGAGCTTCTTAAGGCATGTAAGGAGGCGGGGCTCCATACGGCGATAGAGTCTACGGCGAATGCGCCTTTTTCGGATATAGAAAAGCTTTTGCCGTACTTGGATCTCTATTTGCTTGACATCAAGCACATGGATAGCTCAAAGCACAAGGAGTATACCGGTGTTGGAAATGAGCGCATTCTTGAGAATGCAAAGCTGATTGCCAAAAGTGGCGTAGAGCTTACTATCAGAACTCCTGTTATCCCGACCTTCAATGATAATGAAAGGGATATAAGAGCTATTGCCGATTTTGCACGATCGCTCGGATCGGCTCTTGAATATCACCTTTTACCTTATCATAGACTCGGTACAGATAAGTATACGGGACTTGGTAGGTCTTACTCGCTCTCGCAGATAGAGCCTCCGACTAAGGAAAAGATGGAACATCTTTTATCTATTGCTGAGACGTCCGGTCTGAAATGCCAGATTGGAGGATAA
>JAZOUM010000108.1:0-2869 GCA_045658205.1 Eubacteriales bacterium
TAAGTTCTCCACTTACGCTACTTGGTGGATCAGACAGGCAATTACAAGAGCAATCGCTGATCAGGCAAGAACAATCCGTATACCTGTGCATATGGTAGAAACCATACATAAGGTTTCCAGAACAGCGAGAACACTTCTTCAGGAGCTTGGCAGAGAGCCTACTACAGATGAAATCGCAGAAAAGCTTGGTATTACAGCGGATAAGGTGCGCGACATTATGAAGATAGCGCAGGATCCCGTTTCCCTTGAAACTCCTATTGGTGAGGAGGAGGATAGCCACCTTGGTGATTTTGTAGAGGACGTTGATTCTCCCGCTCCCTCCGAGAGTGCTTCCTATTCTTTGCTCAGAGAGCAGCTTTGCAATATACTTCACACCCTCACTCCCAGAGAAGAGCAGGTTATAAAGCTCCGTTTTGGTCTTGAGGATGGCAGACCTCGTACTCTTGAAGAGGTTGGTAAGCAGTTTAACATTACTCGTGAGCGTATAAGACAGATTGAGGCAAAAGCGCTCAGAAAGCTTCGTCATCCTTCTCGTTCCAAGACTTTGAAGGATTATTTGGCAAACTGATTTTATTAATTTTGCACAAACAAATTATATCTCATTTGTCATAATGACGATAAATTCAGTTTAAAGTTTTCGATGAGTAAAAAGACTTGACTTTATTTAAAAAATATAGTAGAATAATGTTGTTATTTTATGTACACGGAGGAAAAAAGTATGAAGAAGTTACTTAGCTTGATGCTTTGTATCGTTTTCGTTTGTTTTGCTCTCGTTAGTTGCGCAGAAGATGTAATTGGTGAATATCTCCCCAACTACAACGTAAACAAGACAACTGACGATGCGATTGAAACACTTAACTTTTATATTATATGTGGTGAGAATACCTCTTCTGAGGCAAAAGTCACCGTTCCCCAGAATATCAATACTTATATCAAGGAAAAGTACGAGATTGAACTCAATATTGTATATTGCACCGAGGCTGAATACAATGCTAAGGTAACCGGCGCTATGGCAAAGACCGCTGAGAGTGAGCGCCCCGATATTGTTCTCGTTAATAGCCCCGAGCTTTATGACACTCTTAAAGCTAATCTTCTTTCTCTCAACTCATTATACGACTCTAAGGAGTTTAAGAGCATCAACACCATTATTGATCGATCTCTTCTGGATGCAAGTGCAGAGAAGGTAGGAGAAGAGAATATTTATTATACGGTTCCCAACAATCATGTTATAGGCTCTTATACCTATATAGTTATCGACAAGGCTAAGGTTAGAGATACTCTCCACTTTAACGAGTCGGAAATAAACGCAATGGTCTCCGAGGAGTCACTTGATGAACTCAAGGCTGCAATTCTTGCGTATGATGCCGATGCTGATTTTGAAGACTATTTCCAGATAGTTTCCGGAATGTATGAGGAAAAAGAATTCCTCGAATACGGCGTAGAAAATCGCGCACAGCTTCAGGAAAAGAAGAATGCTTCCGCTTCTACAGTGAACTATGTTAACGTTATCTCGCGTCCCTCTACAACAAGAGAAGAGGCTTTCAAGAGCGCATTCGCTATTGTAAGACACCTCGTTGATAAGGGAGAGCAAAACTCGGAAGAGGAGCAGGCTGTACTTGACGCGCACTATTCTAAGTGTATGAAGATCATTTATGCCCTCAACACTGATGTTCAATTCAAGAATATGCTTCAGTATGGCTATGTTAATACCAACTATAAGTTCAATAAAAACGAAAAGAACGAGAATACCGATTATATCGAGCTTATAAACGCGCAGGACGGCAAGACAGAGGTTGCTTACGATATGAACCTCATCTACACCGGTAACATTTTCCTTTCTTATTTCTGCGAAGAGATCGGTTGGAACGAGTTTGTATTTGACTACTACAAGAGACAAAACGCAGACGCAGTTGTTCCCGAATAATTTAAAAATCGAGCACTGAAACGGTGCTCGATTTTTTTTGCAGTATAAATTCCCATTAAAAACAAATACTAACGGTACAACTGATTTTAAAGGAGATTTATATATAAATGAAAGCAACAGGAATTGTGAGAAGAATCGACGATCTTGGTCGTATAGTTATACCAAAGGAAATACGTCGCACCTTAAGAATTAAGGAAGGCGATCCTTTGGAAATTTTTACAGATAGACAAGGAGAGGTAATATTTAAAAAATATTCTCCCATAAGCGAGCTTCAAAACTTTGCAGCAGAATACGCCGATACCTTGCAAAGAACATCTTCCATGCCGATTTTTATATGCGATAGAGATGAGATCATTGCAGTAAGCGGAGCGTCAAAAAAAGAATATCTTGATCGAAAAATTTCAAAAGGACTTGAAGAGATTGTAGAAAGACGAACTCTATATATGCGCGAGACTGGCAATGAAGCCGTAGCAGTGACAAAAGACGGGGGTTCACATTTCGTAAACTGCGCGATGCCTATTTTGAGCGAAGGTGATGTTTTAGGCTGTGTATTTACCGCAGAGCAATACGACGGACCGAGATCCAAAACTTTATCAGATGAAACAGAACTAAAGCTCATTCAAACAGCAGGAATTTTTCTTGGAAAACAAATGGAAAGCTAAAATAAAAGCGGGGCAGAGAAGTAAATGGATCTCTGTCCCATTCTTTATAGGTGATTCATATATCATCGCATGATTTTTATGAGATTTTAACCGATGATTTTAATGAAGATTTAACGCATGCAATGTAGGATGTACCCCGATTAACCGTAAGGCGATTTCCTTCAATATCATAAAACACTAAATTTCCCGACGCATCCTTTGTCCATACTATTTCTACATACTCTCCGGCGCTCGCATATATGCCGTTTCCTGAGGAATAAGTATCAATCACGAGTTGTGTATT
>JAZOUM010000109.1:0-6541 GCA_045658205.1 Eubacteriales bacterium
ACTTATATCCCTTGCTGTAATCGAATTTTTCTACAGCCTTGATGAGACCGAGATTTCCTTCCTGGATAAGATCAAGGAAATACATGCCTTTACCAACATGTCTTTTCGCAATGCTTACAACAAGACGAAGGTTTGCTTCGATCAACTCATCCTTTGCAGCCTTATTATCAAGAGCTATCTGCTCTGCGAGATAAAGTTCTCTTTCAGGAGTTAAAAGAGGAATCTTACCGATCTCCTTAAGATACATTCTGACAGGATCATCGATTGCTAATCCTTCCTGAGAGAAGTACTTCTCCATATTTTCTGCAGAATCATACGCTTTAGCATCCTGCTCTATATCACGAACCTCATCGCTTTCAAGATCGTCGGGGTTAACGGAATCTATATCAACCTGCGCTATCGCATAATCTATATCCTCAAGCGCCTTCATTATATCGGAATTTGCTATAGAACCGTCATTTTTAGAATCAATAAAAGAATTTACGTCAATCTTTTCTCTACTCATTTTTTGTACCTTCCTTTGTTTTGCTTGTTAATCGACTCTCTTCTTGGAAAGAATCTCATTTAGCTTGTCTATTGTATCAGTTTTTTCCGAAATTTTCTTATCTACGGATTTTTTTAGGTTATCAATACACTCAAGCAACACGTCCTCGTCATTGGATGAAAGCTCCATGCGTCGTATTTTCATTCTCGATATTCTACCGATCTCATCTTGCGTGAATTCATCGTTGATGCCGACCATATTTTCATCGCCTTGCTCATACGATAGTCTAACGTATTCAAATACTCTCCTATTAAAGTCCGTAATAAAATCGTCTGCGACGAGAAGCGATTCTGCAAAAACCTTCTTTCTATGATTAGGGTATAAAAGCAGAAGTCCAAGTACAGTCTCCTCATTTCTCGCGACAGCCGGAGATTTTAAAAAGTCTGGATTGATCCTATCGGAATATCCGACGCTCTCTTGACGCACCTTTTGGGATTCTGAGCGCTTGTACGCACGTTCTCTTTTAAAGATGATTTTTTCTACATCGCTGCGAATACTCGTTGGTTGCACATCAAATTTTTTTGCTACTGTATGAATGTATACATCTCGTTCTGCCATAGAATTAACTTCGGAAATGAGTTTTTCTACATCAGCAAGAGCATTTATCTTATCTTGCGGCAACGATATGTCATACTTTGAAAGAACAGCATCCAAGCTATAATCGAACTTGCTTTTTGCACCGTTTATTACTTGCTTAAATTTATCTACACCAAACTTTTTTATATATTCATCAGGATCCTTTGCTCCGGGAACCGAAAGAACGTTCACCTCTATACCAACTTCTTCGAGCAGCTTCATTGCTCGAGTTGCAGCTTTCACTCCGGCTTCATCAGAATCGTACGAAATGATAACTCGTTTGGTATATCTACTCATGACTCTTGCCTGCTCCGACGTGATCGCAGTTCCAAGCGTTGCCACCGCATTTGTGATTCCAACGGAATGCAAGGCTATTACATCCATATATCCTTCGCAAAGAATCAGACTTTCCTGACAAGTATGTCTTGCAAAATTCAGAGCAAAGAGGTTTCGCAGCTTTTTGAACACCGGTGTATCGGATGAATTTTTATACTTTGGCTTTGAATCATCCATAACTCTTCCGCCAAAGGCTATTACGTTACCTGATACGTCGATTATCGGGAACATCACCCTATTTCTGAAGGTGTCGTAATAATGACCTCGTTCGCTCTTTCCACATAAAAATCCTGCCACCAGCTCATCGTACGTATATCCCTTTGATATCATATATTTCGAAAAGACATCAAAGCTATTTGGCGCATATCCTAGTCCAAAGTGCTTTATGGTTGCGACTGAAAGTTTTCTTTGTTCGGTAAAATATGATAACGCGGCTTTAGCCTCAGGATTATCCGAAAATAGGCAAGCGTTAAAGAACTTTGCCGCATCGGTATTCATTTTATATATCCTATTTTTATCGATTCGAGGCTGATTTGAATACTGTTTACTATTGTCATCTACAATAGTGATTCCGGCTCTTTTTGCTAAGAACTCTACGGCATCCGGATAGTCGAGATGCTCCATACGCATTATGAAACTTATTTGATCTCCACCTGCGCCACATCCAAAGCAATAAAAGCTATTATTAGCGGGATATACTGTAAACGAAGGCGATTTCTCGCTATGGAACGGGCATAATCCCTTGAGGTTAGCGCTCGCTCGCTTTAGTGAAACATATCCGCCAATGAGAGTTTGAATATCCGTGCGTAAAAGAACTTCTTCAATCGTTTCTCTACTGATCATAGCGCTCCCTCCTTTTTTCTCTACTGTAATATACGAATTTATTTTACAAAAACACTTTATTTTTATTAAAAATCAAATTTTTCGTCAATAATTTCTATTTTTGCTCGTCCGGCTGTAGCTTGAACAAGTTTATCTTGCAACAGCACTACCGTATCCTTACTTACACTTCCCGTTAAAATAACCTTATCGGTATACCGTACATCTTCGCTCCTAAATCCATATTCCGAAAAAATAGGAGCAAATTTTTGATAATCCGAATAACTTGCTTCGATGGTAAGCGTAACGTAAATATCGTACTTTATGATCTGAGCTTCCTCTACAGCGCCTATTGCCGCCGCAGTATATGCTCGCACAAGCCCTCCGGTACCTAGCAAGGTTCCACCAAAATATCTTGTAACCACAACGACAATATCTGTCAGTCCGTTTTTTCTTATCACGTCAAGCACGGGCATACCTGCAGTTCCCTGCGGCTCGTGATCATCCGTAAATCTCATAATAGAGTTGTCGCGCAAAACATACGCGTAAACGTGGTGTCTTGCATCAGGATATTTCTTTTTAACCGATTCTATGAAATTAAGCGCCTCTATCTCCGTAGAAACAGGAAGTGCTTCTCCTATAAAAACAGATTTTCTATCCTCGTACTCAAAGGAGGAATGATTTAGAACAGTTATGTAGCTATCCATATTAGTCCTCCGAGATATACTTAGCGTATTGTCCCTTACCTTTGGAATCAAGGACTGCTTTAACGGATATACCATCATCCAAATAATCTACCGACGTTACATTATACACGTTATAAAGCTGATTAAGAGCGGATTGCTCGGAGTAAGGTATTTTTAATACGTATTCACGCTTACCACGGCTCATCTCGGTATATATCATATCGAGCAAAGCATCTATGCCGTTTCCGTTGGAAGCAGAAAGGCATACCGAATTTTCCGCAGTGATGGCATAAGAAATATCTTCGAGTAAATCACATTTATTATAAACGTATATGATTGGCTTATCCAATGCTCCAAGTTCCTCGATAACAGCTTTTGTAACCTCAAGATGCTCACGCACTTCGGGATCGTTTATGTCCGAAACAACGAGCAGAATATCAGCATATACGACCTCATCAAGTGTTGATTTAAACGCTTTTACTAAATGATGAGGAAGCTTTCTTATAAATCCGACTGTATCTGTGAGTAAAATTGATTCTCCTGTTTCGAGCTCCAACTTCCTTGTTGTTGGATCGAGTGTTGCAAATAGCTTATCCTCCGCCAATACATCAGCGCCAGTCATTTTGTTAAGTAAAGTTGACTTTCCGGCATTAGTATAACCTACTAACGCAACCTTAGTCAAACCGCTTCTATCGCGTTGAGCCCTCATTATAGATCTGTTATGCTCAAGCTCATCAAGTTTTTTCTCGAGCGAAACTATCTTTTCGTGAAGATGACGTCTATCTGTTTCAAGCTTACTTTCACCGGGACCTCGCGATCCTATACCACCGCCCTGACGAGAAAGCTCAATACCTTTACCGGTGAGACGCGGAGCTGAATACCTTAACTGAGCAAGCTCTACCTGTAGCTTTCCTTCTCCTGAAACGGCATGAAGTGCAAATATATCGAGAATAAGCATACTTCTATCGATAACTGTTACGTCGCCTATGTCGTTCTCAAGATTTCTTATTTGCGCAGGAGAAAGCTCAAAATCAAAAACAACAAGAGAGATTTCGTTATTTTTACACAGATCTGCGACCTCTTCTACCTTACCTTTTCCAATGCAAGTGCGAGGATCAAATTTATCTTTAACCTGTATTATTTTCGCAAAGCACTCTCCACCTGCAGTATTTAACAATCTCTCCAGTTCGTCAAGGCTTCGTTCGCATTCATCGAGCTCAGAGGAATTCTCTGCTATCGTAACAAGTATAGCAAGCTTATTGTTGAGTTCTGCCATATATCCTCCTTGTAATAGAAAGAAAAAAGAGCGTTTAGCCAACAGCTACGAACGCTCTTTTATAAGCAATGATTACTGCTTAACCATTGCAAGACGCTTCTTGAACTTATCAACGCGTCCGCCTGCATCTACGAACTTCTGCTTACCGGTATAGAAAGGATGGCACTTGGAGCAGATTTCTACGTTCATATCACCCTTAACGGAGTGAGTCTCAACGGAAGCACCACAAGCGCATCTGATGGTAGCAGCCTTGTAATCGGGATGTATTCCAGCTTTCATTTTAACACCTCTTAACATTAATTGTTTTCATTACGATGTATTATAACACATTATTTGTTTTTTTGCAATAGGTTTTTACAAATTTCTTAAAAAATATTTATTAATTTTATTCCGTATCTATATTTTTTCTTCTATTCTTTTCCTTAGTCGCTCCATTATCTTTTTCTCAAGTCTGGATATGTAGCTTTGCGATATTCCAAGAGCATCAGCAACCTCTTTTTGCGTAAGCTCAATTCCGTTATTTAAGCCGTATCGCATTTCTATTATCTCTCTTTCTCTTTCGTTAAGCTCCGCGACTGCCGAACGTAAAATACTTCGTTCCTCATGCTCCTCCATTTCCTTTGAAACTACATCGTTATCGCTACCGAGTATATCGGATAACAGTAGTTCGTTCCCATCCCAATCGACACTCAATGGCTCGTCGATTGAAATTTCTCTTTTTTGCGCCGTGTTTTTTCTAATAAACATCAAAATCTCATTTTCAATACATCTTGAAGCGTATGTGGCGAGTTTAATGTTTTTTTCTTTATTAAAACTTGACACAGCCTTCATCAATCCAACAGTTCCAATCGAAATGAGCTCTTCTATGTTAGCGCCGGTATTTTCAAACCTTTTTGCGATAAATGCAACGAGCCTTAGGTTGTGTTCTATGAGCGCACATTTTGATTCGTACGTTTCGATATTGTCAATCATCCGCTCTTCTATCTCAGGATCGAGTGGTGGTGGCAACGCATCATTTCCGTTTATATAATATAGGGAATTCTTTTTATTAAATAACTTAAAAAACGCAATTCTGATCCTAGTAAATAACCTAATCATTATTACATATCGCAACATATGGGGCTAAAGCGTAATATCCGCCATACGTTCCCTCCTCTTTATCAATTACGATCGTTGCATTTACTTCTTCCGTTCTTTTTTCAATGACAAAGATAACACTATCGACTCTCACTCCGGTCATCACGTGTGTTTGAGAATCTCTCGTCACGGGAATAAGACGAATTCTTTTTCTAAAATTTTTACTTAAGCTATCTATATCCGATAAATCGATCACCGACTTCGGGAAGATTTTTTCAGCATAGCATCTTTTTATAAAAATCACAGGATTCATATTCATTGGATCCTTTACAAGATTACCACTATCTATAAGCGCATCAACTTCTATACTTTTATCTTCAACTTTAATTATTATACGTCTGCTCTTTTCCTCTATCGAATCCGATAACATCATTACAAACAATCTTAACACTCCCATTATCATTAAAATTATAAGCGAAAAAACTATAGCTTTTTTATTAGTACCACTATACTCGTATGTAATTATATCTTTCAAATATCTATCCAATAAATTATATACATACTCAATTAATCCACTAATAAGAAACATCGCTATGTAAAGATATATTACAAACTTCAATTTTCGTTTTATAGATGCGCCCTTACAAAAGATTATGGTGACACTAAATAAAAAGATGACAGTTAATATCGCTCTATTTAATATGCCTACCATAAATAGTTCGATAATTGCGATAATCGCGCCGACAACACCGGATAGCACCAATCTTGCAATGCTTAATTTTACGTGCATTAATTTTGCCGTTAAAAAAACAGCTAAAATATCCACAGTGAAATTGATCATAAAATATACATCAATGTATAACGTTTTCAACTAATCACCTCTTGAACAATATAGTAGCACAATTAAACTGAAAATATTGTCACAATATGAAAACTGAAAAAGTTATAAAGTATAAGCTACCTTTTTATGTGATAGAAAGCAAAAGAGTGAGGAAAAAATCCTCACTCTTCTTTTAACATAGTGGTAAATAAAAAACAAAAAAGCGTTTGCGGTTGCAAACGCTTTACTGGCGCGCCCTGGAGGATTCGAACCTTCGACCTACCGGTTCGTAGCCGGGCACTCTATCCACTGAGCTAAGGGCGCATAAAAATGGAGCGAGTGATGGGAATCGAACCCACGCGACCAGCTTGGAAGGCTGGAATTCTACCATTGAACTACACTCGCAT
>JAZOUM010000110.1:0-1048 GCA_045658205.1 Eubacteriales bacterium
GTGGTGCAGGGAATAGCAACCTCTATCGACGCGCTCTCGGTTGGCTTCACTATTGCCGAATACGATCTTGCCTCTGCGCTTCTTTCCGCTTTGGTCATAGCTGTGGTAACCTTTGTGATCTGCCTTGGCGGTATCCTTATCGGAAGAAAGGTTGGAATGAGGTTTGCCGATAAGGCGGGCATTCTCGGCGGCGCGGTACTCGTTATTATAGGAATTACAATATTCGTCAGAGGTATTCTTTGATAAAATTTTTCTAAAAAAATTATCATAAGGCTAATTTTTTTGCATTCGGGATATTGCAATATTGCAAAAAAAGTGATATAATGTATACGGAAAAATTTTATTTTATTCTATTGGAAAAAGGAGTAAGGAAATATGAAAAAGGTTTACACGGGTAAAACAAAAGACGTTTACGCTCTTGATAACGGAAACGTTCTTCTTAAGTTTAAGGACGATTGCACAGGTAAGGACGGAGTGTTCGATCCCGGCGAGAACACAGTAGGTCTTACCATTGACGGTATCGGTAAGGCAAACCTTATCAGCTCGGTACGCTATTTTGAGATGCTTAAGAATGCCGGAATAAAGACTCACTACGTAAGCGCAGACATTGAGAATGCTACTATGGAGGTCCTTCCCGCAGAGTGCTTCGGTAAGGAGCTTGGCGGCGGCGGACTTGAGGTCATCTGCCGTCTCGTTGCAACGGGAAGCTTTATCCGCAGATACGGCGAGTACATTAAGGACGGCACACCTCTTGAGGGCGGCTACGTTGAGTGCACCTTCAAGAACGACGAAAAGGGCGATCCGCTCGTAACCGGTGAGGGACTTGTTGCTCTCAAGGTTATGACCGAGGATATGTTCAAGAGCCTTAAGGAGCAGACACTCAAGATCACAAAGATCGTTGCAGACGACCTTAAGACTATCGGACTTGACCTTTGGGATATCAAGTTTGAGTTTGGATACAACAACGGCGAGGTCATCCTTATCGACGAGATCGCTTCGGGTAACATGAGAGTTTACAAAGTCGGAGGCCAAGCGGTCTTAGGAAGAC
>JAZOUM010000111.1:0-28903 GCA_045658205.1 Eubacteriales bacterium
TAGTTCTGGAACACCATCGCGATATCTCTGTCCTTAGGAGCTACGTCGTTAACGTATCTGTCGCCGATGTAAAGCTCGCCCTCAGAGATCTCCTCGAGACCTGCGATCATACGAAGGGTGGTAGACTTACCACAACCCGAAGGACCAACGAAGATAAGGAACTCCTTATCCTTGATCTCAAGGTTGAAGTCGGATACGGCAGTAACGCCGCCGGGATACTTTTTGTAAATGTGTCTGAGTGAAAGACCTGCCATTTTTAAAATCTCCTTGTATTTAAAATTTTTATTATTATATTAGCCGTATATATTGTAACAAAGTATAAGAGATTTTCCAATAGGCATCTTAACGAAAAATCAAGCGCGATTTTGTTTAAAATATACAAAAAATAACTACTCGTTTTGTCAACAACAACGAGAAAATAGATTAAATTCTAATTTATTAGAAAGAGTGGCGCCCTTCATTATAATTTATACTGGTGTGCGCGTGTGTGTTGGCGCGACTATTTTATCTTAAAGCTTTTAAAAAATCTATTATAAAAGAACAAATAGCATTCTATTTAACTCATCGGCATAAAGCGAAAGGAAATTTATAACTACAACTAAAAGCAAATTGATATGCGAATAAATTCTAAGTATAGTTTACATTAAGCGGTGTTTTGGCTATATTTTGAGTGAAATGCGACTATTGATTGCCACACACGTACTTCTGAAGATGCCGAGATGATCCTTGTCGGTTCGCTTTTTTGCTTTAACGTTTGAGAGCGCAGAGCAGAGATTTGGCTTGTCGCTCGCATAAGCGTCAGAATATGAAATATTGTTAATAGAACGCTGTTCGATGGCTGATATTACGACAAAAGTCACGGCGTATTTTTGTGACATAAAAAACGATGGTCCGAATATGGCTTTTTTCTCACTAAAAACGATACGATAAGAAAATGGAAACTAAAGGTTACATTTTGGCAGATTTACACGAAAATATTTTTCAAAATTACGAAAAAACTTTGCAATTTCTATTGACATACGCATTATTATTTAGTATAATATAGGCGTATAAAAAGATACGGTCGTAATATTTTTGCGATCATATCGGCTTAAATTTACATTGTGAGAGGTATAGATTATGGGACCTACACTTTCTAAGAAGGAAATGAAAGCACAGATTAAGGAACTCTACGCTAAGATCAATGATGCGCAGGACAGCATCAAGGCAGAGTTCAAAAATTACAAGAAGGTTTCTAAGGTTTACGTAAAGGCTACTGCTGAGTACAAGAAGGCAAGAGCTGCTTACGATAAGAAGCCTAAGAACAAGCAGGAAAAGAAGCTTGATGAGACGCTTGACGTATTCTACAAGGCACATGACGACTACAAGGTTGTTTACAAGCTTATCGATTCTTACTTCAACACTGTAGAGCAGAGTTACAACGAGATTTGCGATCTTCTCGAGATGCGCGGCTCTCATCGTAAGATGGAAAAGACCGCTCTTGAATTCGAGAGATATAGAGATTGGCTCGAGAGTAAGCTCTCCGTTATGAGCGAGGGCGTTCCGGAACTTGTTGACGACGAGAAGGAAGAGGAGCCCGTAGAGGAGGAAGCAGAGGATATGACCGTTGCTACCGATCCTGCTACCGCGTATGCTAACGTTGCTGTTTCTCCCGTTAGCATCAATCCCGTTATTCTTGACGTTTCCGCTACCGTTGAGAGCGCTATTGCATCCGTTATGGCTAAGCTTGATTCTCAGCTTGAGAAGAAGCTTGCTGTTTACTTCGAAAATCTTCAGCTTCCCGCAGTTGACGGCGCTGTAGCTACCACCGTTGTTAAGGAGGTTGTTAAGGAGGTTGCAGCTCCCGTTGCAGTTTCCTCTGAGACTACCGAGGCTACCGTACAGCTTGAAGGCGAGGTTCTCGCTAAGGAGCAGGAGATCTACGCTAAGCTTAAGGCTATGAGCGAGGAGATCAACGCTATGCTTGAGTCTCTTGAGACTCTTACCGCTGCTCAGACCGCTACCTCCGGCAAGCAGAAGGATCTTAACGCTATGCAGAAGCAGACCAACGATACTCTCCGCCGTATCATGCGTGACCAGCAGGGTATTCAGGTTAGCCTTCGTGTTGTTAACCAGGATCAGGCTGAGGTTAACGCTCAGCAGGCGGCAGTTGTTGAGAGCCAGAAGCTCGTTGTTGAGCAGCAGCAGGCACTTGCAGACGCTCAGAACGGCATGATCGAGACTCAGGGCGCAGTTATCGCAACTCAGAGCGGTCTCAATGACGCAATGAAGGCTGTTATGCAGGCTCAGAAGGAAATTCTCCATACTCAGAACAAGATTGCTCAGGGTAATGCAAAGGCTCAGGAGGCAGGTAAGGTTCTCCTTGAGAAGCAGGCTGAGTTCACCGAGCTCCAGAAGGCAGCTATGGCAACTCAGAGACAGGCAGTTAAGGATTTCAAGGACGCTACCGAGACCAAGACTACCCGTACCAGAAAGCCCAAGGCTGAGGCTCCCGCAGAGGAGACTCCCGCTACCGAGGCAGCAGAGTAATTTCGCTTAAGTTACATAAAACAAAAGCTTAATATTTCCGATAGGAAAAGGACAGAGAATGTTTTTCGTTCTCTGTCCTCCTTTTTTAATAAGCGATTTCATCCACCTCTGGTGAATATCATTGCGTCGCTTCGTCGACTACCGGTTTGATAAACCATCCCTTTTGCGAAAGGGATGATGAATAATGAATAATGAATGATGAATAATTGAGGTTCTCCTATGGATATTTTCACTCGATTTATCGGATTTCATCCTGCAAGGATTTCTTCCACCTCTGGTGGATATCATCCGTCCTTGACGAATATCATTGCGACGCTTCGTCGCCTACCGGTTTGATAAACCATCCCTTTTGCGAAAGGGATGGTGAATAATGAATAATGAATGATGAATGATGAATAATTGAGGTTCTCCTACGGATATTTTCACTCGATTTATCGGATTTCATTGCGAAGGCGGGACGTCGTGGGCGCCGTCCCCTACCGGATTTCATTGCGACGCTTCGTCGACTACCGAATTTCATTGCGACGGCACGGCGACATTTATTATAACTTCTCAACATACGACACGAACTTAGTTAAATAAAAACTCGCCCCGAGTTGACAACGGGGCGAGTTGAGTGTATAATATTATTACCCGATAAATCGGTTATTGCAGGTAGGCGTGTATAGCTTTTCTGCGTTATCGGAACGATCAGATAACGTAAGTATCGTCGTACTCTCTTTCATCGTGCTCCTGGGCAACGAGCTGTACGTGATACGCGTCGATCACAGCCTCTTCAAGAGCGGCTCTGAAGTCGGAGTTGATGGGGTGTACGATGTCACGGTAGGTGCCGTCCGGATTTTTTCTTGAGGGCATAACGATAAAGTATCTGTCACGCGCGTAGATAACCTTAATGTCGTGTACTGCAAGACAGTCGTTGAAGGTTACGGATACCACCGCCTTCATAGGTCCTTCCTCAAAGAATTTTCTGATTTTGATGTCTGTGATTTGCATTTCTTTTTCCTTTCGTCTGATGCATAGTCTGTACAAAGCTACTTAAAGGTCGTCTGTCAATTCATAACCTTACTGTGACTATGGATCGACGGTATATGTCATTGTCTGCTCGTTAAATCCGACTATTAACATTCGTTTTTGTTACTGCATATAGTATACAATAAGATTGTGAAAAAAATGCAGAGTCTTTTTGAACAAAGACCTTTAGTCTTGTAAACAATTAATTAATAAATTTTGAACTTGAATAGAAATTTAGGAGGCATTGTCGATTTTTAATTCCGAGCTTTCATACGGGGAGATATCCTCAGCGCTAAAGGACGTTAAAAACTCGGTTTATTTCGTCGGAATTCTCGGCTCGGGAATGTATCCCTTGGCTAAAATTTTGAGAAAGCGCGGATACCGTGTAGAGGGATTTGATCGCGCCGCGCTATCCGATGAGTATTTCGATGACTTAGGAATAATAATCGCAAGACACGAGCTTGTCCCAAAGGAGAAGCCGTCCTTGATGGTATATTCACTTGCCGTATATGAGGAGTGTCCGCTTATACGATACGCTAAAGAGCAGGGGATCCCGCTTATCTCACGCGCGCAGCTGCTTGGCTTTATGATGAGCGGATCGCAGACGCGCATATCCGTCAGCGGTTCACACGGCAAAAGTACAATTACCGCTCTTATCGACCATATCCTCGCCTCTTCCGGAGTACCGCATACCACCGTATCCGGCGCTACGCTTAACGGCGGCGAGTCTTATCGCGATACGGGAGACGAGGTCTTTCTCGCGGAGGCGTGTGAATATAAGGATTCTTTTTTAAGGCTTTGTCCTACGCATCAGATCATTAGCTCGGTAGAGCTTGATCATACCGATTATTTTGAAGATCTTGACGCTATCACTTCATCCTTCTTCTCTGCGGCAAAGGGCGCTGATACGGTCGTTGTAAATGCCGATGACCGTGGCGCCGCGGATATCATAGCGAGATTGAGAAGGCTTGGTAAGAGCAATGTCATAACCTATTCTCGCGTTGCCGATTCGGATTACAGGATTTGTAGCGTGGTGACAAAATCCGACCGTACCCACCTGACCGTGTTACATAAAACGGGCAAAATTCATCTTAATACCACGCTTATAGGCGGCTTTAATCTCTATAATATCACAGCCGCTGTGGCTATTACGCATACTCTCGGGATAGCAAGTGAAGAGATCGCGTCGGCTATTTCAAGCTTTACATCGATAGATCGCAGAATGTCTCGGATAACGTATATTGACGGTACGCCGGTCTTTTACGATTACGCGCATCATCCAAGCGAGATAGAGGCGGTTATAGACGCCATAAAGGAGCGCTACGGTACTCTCGCTCTTATTTTCAGACCTCATACGTATTCCCGCACGAAGGCATTGTGGCAGGACTTTATACTTGCCTTAAAGAAGGCGGATAGGGTGATACTCCTCGATATTTACGCCGCGCGTGAGGATAAGATAGACGGTGTGGACTCATCTTATCTTGCAGAGTGTATACCTGGGGCGTGTTACGTCTTTGATCAGTTACAGGCGGCAAGATTGGTCGCCGAGACAGGCTGTGGAGCTATAGCTCTCATTGGCGCGGGTAATGTAGAGACGGCAAAAAATGAATTAATGAAATTAGGAAAAATAAAGAACAAGGATCCGAAGGGAGAATAAAAATGGAAAACATACTCGTCAGCGCATGCTTACTCGGCATAGGATGCCGTTACGACGGTAAGCATAAGGCGCACGAAGAGGTGCTTAAGCTTCGTGAAAAATACAATCTCATACCGGTTTGCCCTGAGATATACGGCGGACTTCCAACTCCGAGAGTGCCATCTGAGCGCATAGGCGAATCCGTTATGATGAAGGACGGAACCGACGTTACCGAGAATTACAGACGCGGAGCAAATGAGGCTTTACAGCTTTGTCGCATCTACGGTATAAGGACGGCTGTTTTGAAACTGAGAAGCCCATCCTGCGGCAAGGGAGAGATATACGATGGTAGCTTTACCGGTACTCTAACCAAGCGTGACGGAGTTACTGCGGAGCTACTTATCTCCGAGGGAATAAGGGTACTCGGCGAGGATGAAATCGAAGCCTTATTATGAAATAATATATTTCATATTTTATCATATATTTTTTTGAAAAAAGGGTTGTATTTTTTAAAAAAAGGGAGTATAATAGCTTGGTTGATTTGGAAAATGGGTCAATCAAGCTATTTTTATGTGATAAGGAGAAGCTATTATGGACGACTCACGAAGTTGTAACGGCGAAAAAGAAATATTCAACGGCGCGCTTGTCCGTATACGCTTCAACGTATAACGAGCCGCCGATTAGCCCACGCGGGCAGAAAGGTGGATATATGACCGACGAAATTTTGGAAAAGGAACTTCCCGTTGCCGAAGAGGATACAGAGGCAAGAGAGGTTTTTGAGATGATCGAGGAGCTCGGTGATCTTAACGAGCTTGATTCGAACGATGATTTTGATGGGATTCCCGAAGGGGATGAAATAAACGACGAGGTGGACTCCGATTTAGATGAGACGGCGGAGGAAAGCGACTCTGATGAGCCTGTATACGGTATTGACGAGGATGGAGACATCGTTCTTCCCGAGGATGACGAGGAGATAATCGACGAGTTCGGAGAGGGTCTTCTTGCCGAGGACGAGATCGACGATATGGAGCTTGGCGAGGACACATCCGACGAGCAAGAGACGGTCGATGATGAGGAGGACGTAGAGCTTATCGTCTCCGCAGACGAAAACGTGGAGGATCCCGAGCGCTTTACAGATCTCATAGAGAGTAAAAGATACGCCGAGCTTAAATCCCGTCTTGCCGAGATCCCCGCGATAGATATAGCCGAGCTTTTTAACGAGGTCGAGTCAAAGTACCACGCGGTGCTTTTGCGACTGCTTTCCAAGGAGATTGCCGCGGACGTTTTCGTCGAGCTTGATACCGAGGCGCAGATGAAGCTCATAGAGAGCTTTTCCGACCGAGAGCTTGGCACCATTCTTGAGGAAATGTACCTTGACGATACCGTTGATATTATCGAGGAAATGCCCGCCGCGGTAGTAAAGAGAATTATTAAGTTCTCAAGCGCCGAGGAGAGGGAAATGATAAACCGTCTGCTTATGTTCGATAAGGACACGGCAGGCGCGATAATGACCACGGAGTACGTGCGTCTTATCCCCGAGATGACGGTGGGAGAAGCGCTCGAGCATATAAAGAGCGTCGCTATAGATAAGGAGACTATCTATACCTGCTACGTTACCGATAAAAAGCGTCACCTGCTCGGTATAGTTACCGCTAAGGACCTGCTCCTTAACGATCGCGATATGACGCTTGATAGTATAATGGAGGACAACGTTGTCTTCGCGCGTACCTCGGACGACAAGGAAGAGGTTGCGCTCTTATTTGACCGTTACGGTTTCTTGGCGCTTCCCGTGGTTGACAGCGAATGCCGTCTTGTCGGTATCGTCACCATCGACGATGCTATGGACGTCATGAGAGAGGAGACCGAGGAGGACTTCGCTAAGATGGCGGGTATGACGCCCACCGAGACAACCTATCTAAAGACGTCTGCGTTTAATTTTCTTAAGGCGAGACTTCCGTGGCTTTTGCTGCTTATGTTCTCCGCGACGATATCGAGCGCTATACTTACGATCTTTGAGGACGCGCTTTCCGCGGCGCTTGTACTCTTCGTGCCTATGATAATGGGTACGGGCGGTAATTCAGGAGGTCAGTCATCCGTAACAGTTATCCGTAGCCTTTCGCTCGGAGAGATAGAGTTCCCCGATACTCTTCGCGTTATGCGCAAGGAGCTGTTCGTCGGACTTATGGCGGGAGGACTTGTCGGACTTGCGACCTTTATTAAAGTGGTGCTTATAGATAGGTTCTTACTTGGCAATCCCGACGTTACCGTGCTTGTCGCTCTTGCCGTTGCCGTTTCACTTGGCTTGACGATAGTATTCGCAAAGCTTATCGGAGCAGCCTTGCCTATTCTTGCCAAGAGGCTCGGATTTGACCCCGCCGTTATGGCTTCCCCCTTTATTACGACGCTTGTTGACGCGGCGTCACTCCTTATTTATTTCGTTATAGCTGCAGAGGTATTCGCTCTCAGAGTGTGACGGTAAATAGATTTTTTGTAAACTACGGTTTTCATAAACCGCATAAATAATTACTTTTTGAAAGAAGGCGAACATTTTGACAACTCAAGTATTACTTACACTTTCCATTGCTTTGCTTTCGGGACTTTTGCTCTCAAGAGTGGCAAAGAAGGTTGGTCTCCCCGCCGTTACCGCATATCTTATCGCGGGCGTGCTTATCGGTCCCTTTCTTCTTGGCAGACTTGATATAGGCTTCAATGCTACCGACAATTCTCCCGAGCATTACAAGATACTTTGCGACCTCGCTCTCGGCTTTATTGCATTTGCGATCGGTAACGAGTTCAGAGTATCTCAGCTTAAGAAGATAGGCCGTCAGGCAACCGTTATCGGTATCTTCCAGGCTATATTTACATGTATTGTGGTAGATATCGTTCTTATCGGCTTCTCGCTCATCGTTGGCGAGGATGTTTTCCCTATGTCTGCGGCAATCATTCTCGGCGCGGTTGCTACCGCTACAGCTCCCGCGGCTACCCTTATGGTAGTAAAGCAGTATAAGGCTAAGGGCCCCCTAACCGATCTTTTGCTTCCCATCGTTGCTCTTGACGACGCGGTAGGTCTTGTGGTATTCGCTATCTCATTCGGCGTTGCAAAGTCTGTTGACACCGGCGTTGTTGACGTAGTATCTATGGTGGTTAACCCTCTTCTTGAAGTTGTATTCTCCATACTTCTCGGCGCGGCTATGGGCGTACTCTTTACCGTGTGCGAGAGATACTTCCACTCCAACTCCAAGCGTATGGCTGTTTCGGTTGCTTTCGTTATGGCTACCGTCGCTATCTCCGGCATCGAGCTTTCTATCGGACCTGTGCACATCGCGTTCTCGTCCTTACTTGCTTGTATGATGCTCGGTACCGTGTTCTGCAACATTTGTGATTTCTCCGAGGATCTTATGAACAGAGCTGATAAGTGGACTGCGCCTCTTCTCGTGTTGTTCTTCGTTATCAGCGGCGCAGAGCTTGACCTCTCCGTATTCACAGAGGGTATATTCGTGCTTATCGGCGTAGTTTACATAATCTCCCGTAGTATCGGTAAGTATTTCGGCGCAGGCATCTCTGCTCGCGCTACCAATTGCGACAAGAACATCGTTAAGTATCTCGGTATCACTCTTCTTCCCCAGGCGGGCGTAGCTCTCGGTATGGCGAGCCAGGCGTCTGCATTCGGCGGAACAACCGGTACCGTCGTTAAGTCGATCACTCTCTTTGCCGTTCTCATCTACGAGATCGTAGGTCCCTTCCTCACCAAAATATCTCTTACCAAGGCAGGCGATATCAAGCCCGAGGGCAGAGTCAGCAGAAGAGACGAGGTTGCCGCAGAGCTTTCCGTCGATCAGGCTCAGTAAGCGCTATCCGTGTTTAGTAAAAGCTGAAAAAACAATAAAATTGCGAGGATATTCCATAGCTTTGGGTATCCTCGCTTTTCTTTTTTCTTTATACGTTCAAAATAAATACTTGCGTATTGAAAAGTTTAAAATAATATGATATAATATCCTTATCAATTAATGTGCGAAGCAATAAAGCACGCTGAAAGGATTTCGATAATATGAAACGCAGATTTTGGCTTTTGGTAGGCAGTCAGACGCTTTACGGTGATGACGTGTTAAGAACGGTGGATGAAAGAGCGCGTGAAATGGTACAGCACCTGAACGAGTCAGGACGTCTCCCCTATGACATAGTATACAAGGGCACCGCTAAGAGTAATTCCGAGATCACTACGGTTATCAGAGAAGCAAATTATGACGCTGAGTGTACCGGTATCATTACCTGGTGCCACACCTTCTCACCCTCTAAAATGTGGATAAACGGACTTGCCTCCTTACAGAAGCCATACTGTCATCTCGCAACGCAGTACAATCAGCTGATCCCAAACGAAGAGATCGATATGGACTTTATGAATCTTAACCAGGCGGCGCACGGCGACAGAGAGCATGGCTTTATTGCGGCAAGACTCGGCATTCCGAGAAAGGTTATTGCGGGCTACTGGAAGGACGAGATCGTTATCGAAAGACTCGGATCTTGGATGAGATCTGCTGTCGGCGTTGCCGTATCCAAGGAGCTTAAGGTAATGCGCTTTGGCGACAATATGCGTGAGGTTGCCGTTACTGAGGGCGATAAGGTAGAGGTACAGGCAAAGCTCGGTTGGCAGGTAAATACCTGGGCTGTCGGCGATCTGGTCAAGGAAATGGACGCCGTTACCGAGTCGGAAATTGACACGCTCATGGGCATATATGAGGAAAATTACGATTTTGCGACCGATAATATAGAGGCTGTTCGCTATCAGGCGAGGGAAGAGATCGCTATTGAAAAAATGATGAAGCGCGAGGGCTGTCTCGCCTTTTCCAACACGTTCCAGGATTTATACGGTATGGAGCAGCTCCCCGGTCTTGCCTCTCAGCACCTTATGTCCAAGGGCTATGGCTATGGCGGCGAGGGTGACTGGAAGGTTGCCGCTATGACCGCTATTATGAAGGCTATGGGTAAGGACGGCAACGGAGCCTCAGCCTTTATGGAGGACTACACCTACCATCTTGAGAAGGATAATGAATACAGCCTCGGAGCGCATATGCTTGAGGTGTGTCCGAGTCTTTCGGCAACAAGACCGAGAATAGAGACGCATCACCTCGGCATCGGTATGAATGAAAAGGATCCTGCAAGACTCGTGTTTGAGGGTAAGGCGGGCGACGCTATCGTAGTCAGCCTTGTAGATATGGGAGGCAGACTCCGTCTTATATGTCAGGATATAGAGTGCGTTAAGCCTATTATGGATATGCCTAACCTTCCTGTCGCGCGCGTTATGTGGAGACCTATGCCGAGTCTTACCGAGGGTATCGAGTGTTGGATCACCGCGGGAGGTGCGCACCACACGGTGCTGTCGTACGACGTCACAGCAGAGCAGATGAAAGACTTTGCCAATATGCTGGGCATCGAGTTCGTGCATATCAATAAGGATACTACGCTCTCAGCTCTTGAGAATCAGCTCCTTCTTGCAGATCTTATATGGAAGCTTAAGTAAGAGGCTATTATGGATAAGTTTTTAGGTATAGAGCTTGGCTCTACGAGAATAAAGGCGGTCCTCATAGACGGTAACGCAAGAGTTATCGCCGAGGGCGCATCCGAGTGGGAAAACGCGCTTGTGGACGGACTTTGGTCCTACTCTCTTCAGAGTGTACACGAAGGCGTCGTGGAGAGCTTTTCTCACCTTGCGAACGACTATAAGGCAAAGTACGGACACGAGCTTGACGATATATCGGCTATCGGTGTGTCCTCTATGATGCACGGTTACCTTGCGTTTGATAAAAACGACGAGCTTCTCGTTCCATTCAGAACGTGGAGAAATACTAATACCGAGGCGGCGGCAAACGAGCTTAGCGACCTCTTTAGCTTCAACGTACCTATGCGCTGGAGCATAGCGCATTATTATCAGGCTATCCTTAACGGCGAGTCGCACGTTGATAGCATTGCTCACCTTACTACTCTTGCAGGCTACGTTCACTATAAGCTGACGGGTAAGCGAGTGCTTGGCGTCGGAGACGCGTCGGGTATGTTCCCTATAAAGAATTGGAAATACGACACGGATATGCTTGTGAAATTTAACACGCTTGTAGGGGAAAAGGGTGTTCTTACTCCTCTTGAGAGCCTTTTGCCCACAGTACTTACCGCAGGTGATGACGCGGGAGCGCTCACAAAGGAGGGCGCATTGTGGCTTGATCCTACCGGTACGCTTAAGTCGGGCGCTATCCTTTGCCCGCCTGAGGGTGACGCCGGTACCGGTATGGTGGCAACCAACAGCATAACGCCGAGGACGGCAAACGTCTCTGCAGGCACGTCAGCCTTTCTTATGGCGGTTCTTGAGCGAGATTTGTCGGGGTATTATAAGGAAATAGACGTTGTCACAACGCCAGACGGCGCTCCTGTGGCGATGGTACACGTTAATAATTTTGCCTCAGAGATGACGGCTTGGACCAATCTCTTTGAGGAGGTTATAGCGCTTGGCGGCGGCAGTATAGGTCGCTCTGAGCTTTTCAACGCGCTCTACAGTAAGGCTTTGGAGGGGGATGCCGATTGCGGCGGACTTCTCGGATACAATTTCCTTGCCGGAGAGCCGATAGCCAACGTAGCAAACGGAGCGCCTATGGTGATGAGAAGACCGGGTGGCAGCTTCACACTTGCCAACTTTATGAAGATGCATATATACTCAGCGCTCGGTTCGCTCGCTATGGGTTGTGAGATTCTTGAAAGAGAGAACGTAGGTCTCGACAGCGTTTGCGGTCACGGCGGCTTCTTCAAGACTCCAATAGTTGGTCAGAGCGCAATGTCGGCGGCTGTAGGAGCGCCCGTCACCGTTTTGGAGAATGCCGGTGAGGGTGGCGCATGGGGTATCGCATTACTCGCAATGTATACACGCCTTGGTACTTCCACTCTCGGTGACTTCCTCGACGGCATATTCAAGGACGCGGAAAAGAGTACGGTCAGCGCTGATGAAACGGAAAAACGCGCGTTTTCTGAATTTATTAAAAAATACAAGAAGAGTCTGTCTGTAGAAAGACTCGCGGGGGAGGCGTTTGCCGATGCTTGAGAATTTAAAGAAGAGGGTATACGAGCAGAATATAGCTCTTGTAAAGCACGGTCTTGTCGTGCTTACCTGGGGCAACGTGTCTGCAAGAGACGAACAGACCGGACTTATAGTCATAAAACCGAGCGGTGTATCCTATGACGTAATGAGTCCTGAGGACATGGTCGTGGTAGATATCGACGGCAACGTTGTTGAGGGGGGATACCGTCCATCAAGCGATCTGCCCACTCACCTTTATTTATATAAGCAGTACGCCTCGCTTGGTGGCATAGTGCATACTCATTCTACCTACGCTACCGCCTTTGCGCAGAGCGGTAGAGAGATCACGGCTTACGGCACTACTCACGCGGACGCCTTTTACGGCAACGTACCACTGTCACGTGAGCTTACCGATGCCGAGATAGACGAGGCTTATGAATGGAACACGGGTAAGGTCATCGCCGAGGCTGTGACGGATGCAGACGCCATCCCTGCAATTCTTGTCAAAAATCACGGTGTGTTCACCTGGGGCAAGACTCCGGAGAAGGCGGTGGAGAACGCGGTAACTCTCGAGGCTGTCGCTAAAATGGCGCTCTTAACCGAGCAGCTCGGCGGCGACGTTCCGAGGATAAGGCAGCATTTGCTTGATAAGCATTACTTCCGTAAGCATGGGAAGAATGCCTATTACGGTCAAAACTGATTATTTTGTATGATAGAGGATAAAATCCTAAGATGTCTCTTGATTTTATAGACTTTTTCGGTTTTTCCGAAGCTGTCTATCCCAAAGGTCTTACATATTTGGTAAAACATATTTGGTAAAACCAAAATAGAAAGTCATATAGCAGTATTCCTGTAATTGGAGGTACCTTGCTATATGACTTTTTGTTTATGATATATTATGCGCTGTAGCGCTTACTCGTTGTCCACAAAGATCTTTTTGATAGCGTCGAGATAGCCGTAGCCGTAGAAATCGTCGGGCTCAAGATATGACGTCTCGGTCCACTCGTTCCAGGAGTTGACGGTGATAAGAGCGGGACGCTCGGGATATTTGTCGATATATTCCTTTGCCGCGCGCATAGCTCTTTCGAAGTTCTCGGGCGTGTTGTTTTTTACTACTCCGGGACGGAACTTTTTAAATCTCGGATTGTTATCCCAACCGCACGAAACGTGGGGGTAATAGGGAATACCGTACACGTCATCAGCGCTATCCCACACCTTCTTCACGTCCTCCATGATCTCGTTGTAGTCACGGTCGATGTCGGTGAAATGTACGAACTGATAGTGGGTGAAGCTATCGATGCTGAGAGTCTGCATAACCTCCTTTGAGTCGATTACGAGCGAGGAGTCTATACCCGACATATTGAGCGTACTGCCGCTTCTGCCGGTTATCTGCAGATGCACGTCCTTGTGTCCGCGCGACTTAACGAGTTGACGGAACCATAAGAGCGCGTCCTTGGTTGCCTCAATGCCGCCAAGGCCGTCAACGAGGGTAGAAAGCTCGTATATCATAAACACGGGGCAGCCGTCGATGTGGTAATAGTTGGGGAGGTCGAAGTACTTGTCCACAAGGCGCGTCGCCATTTCCTCAAAGCCCTCGCGGTCGATTCCACCCTTCCAAATTACGGTCTCTCCGCACTCGGTATCGGAAAGCTCCTTGTTCCAAAGGTGGTTTGCGTCGTGGTTTGCCCACATTATGTAAAACTGCATATCCTGACAGTTTTTCGCCTTAAGGAAGCCGTCGTTAAGGCAGTTTTCAAGGAAGGGGCGTCTGTCAAACCAGTACCAGTCGTATATAAATACGTTGACGCCGTGCTTGGTCGCCTCTTCGATCTCCATCTCCATGACCTTCGGATCAGCCTCGTTTACGTAGCCCCAAAGCGGCTTTCTCGGCCATGTGTGCCCCTCAAATTTCGCCTCTGCTGTACGTACGGTCTGCCACTCACCCTCACCCTTGGGCCAGAACATTCTTGAGCGAAGCTCATCTCCCGTGTAAGAGGGCCATACGTACGCGGCAATATCATATTTTCTCATATAAGTCTCCAAAAGCTTTTTTGTTTAGTATAACATTTTTATATTTAAAATTCAATAGTATAGTTAACTTTTTTGCTCACTCATAAGCATCTCGTCGTTAAGCTTGTGCGCTACCGCGTGCATTCCGATTCTGGGCAATGCAGAAATGTTGATGTCGTATTCGATGTAATGTCTGCCCCACTTGATCACCTTACGCTTTCTTATATATCCCATTTCTAATAGATTGTCAAGAGCATTTCTTACCGCACTTATGCTACTGCCTGTCCATTGAGACAAAAGCTCGTTGCTTCCGCCGAATGATTCGCAATTTTTACAAAAGCTGTATATTACGGCGTATACGAGCAGTTCGGTTTTCTCAAGCTTCATATCCTTTCTCATAAATCCCCAGATCTGGATGAACTGATCGCTGTGGAGCATATACTGCTCCTCGGATTTTTTCTTTCGTCCTGCATATATAGACATGTTTTTTTCTTCCTTTCATAACCTCGGATTTTATCCTGTGTTGTTTTCTATAATCATTATAAACTATCTTGTGGGCAAAGTAAGTACAGTAGCCTTCCAAAAATCAATGGGTGTCATAGAACAAAGTTGTGCATACTGTACTAAAAAACACACCTTTTGTAATACCAAAAATTGGGTTGGGAGAAAAATGCTATTTTTAGGTTGCAAATCGAGCGCCCGAAATTGTTATATACTTACTGAAGAAAACTCCGATTTGCGCGAAAAAACTCCGATTTTTACCGGAAATTAGGTCAGATAGTGCCGATAAAATTTTAAGTCGAGTCAAAAACGTAAGCTTGATGTAGCAGAAATGGGAAGATTACTTATAGAAAATAAGTACCATTTGCACCGAAAACAGGTGACATATAAGATAGTATTATATAGTAGTTATTATAGGTGTTAGCATATAGGTTAATATAGGTAAAAAAAGAGTTACAGTGAAAACGTACAACAATTACAATCAGTATAAATCCTTCTTTCTTTATAAAAAGGCGTAGCCTTAATGTTGCTACGCTAAAAAAGTAGTAATCAAAGAAAGAATATGGATTTTCTAAGGTTTTTTGGTAGTTTATCGAATGAAATGAAAAAGCGTATACGTTAATTGAGTATATACACGGCAAAATAAAAGCGCGTACTTTTAGATCAATATCACTCGCGTATTTATACAAAAAAGCGCCTTCCCATACTGACCAGCCTTCAAAAAATGCTGAGTGGGAAAACGCTTTTTTATTTTATTACATTTCCGCAACGCCGATACGGTTGAGCGCTCGCTGCAGCTTTGCCTTTGCAAGTGCTATCGCCTTATCGTCCTTGCTCGACGTGAGTGTGGACTTTGCCGCGTCTCTTGCCGCCTTAGCGCGTTCAAGGTCGATGTCCTCGCGGAACTCGAAGGTGATAGCCACGAGCTTGACCTCGCCGTCCTTTACCGTTACGAATCCGCCGGATACCGATGCGAATCTGTCCTTGCCGTCCTGTTTGATCCTTGCTCTGCCTGTGCCGAGAGACGCCATATAGTCGATATGTCCTCTGAGGAACTCGACGTCACCGTCATCGGTACGCACAAGTAAGCTATCGATCTCGGAGTCGAAGAGAAGGCCGTCGGGCGTTACTACCTTAAGATTGAAGCCTTTCATAAGCACTCCTTATCCAAGATTTTTTGCCTTTTCTACAGCCTCGTCGATAGTGCCGACAAAGAGGAACGCGCTCTCGGGGAGATTGTCGTGCTTACCGTCAAGGATCTCACGGAAGCCTCGGATGGTCTCCTTGATGGGCACGTACTTGCCCTCCATACCGGTGAACTGCTCTGCAACCGAGAAGGGCTGAGAGAGGAATCTCTGGATCTTTCTTGCGCGGTTAACCACGAGCTTGTCGTCCTCGGAAAGCTCGTCCATACCCATGATCGCGATAATATCCTGCAGCTTCTTATATCTTTGGAGCATTCTTTGTACCTCTCTTGCTACCTCATAATGCTCGATGCCGACTACCTCGGGAGAAAGTATTCTTGAGGTGGACTCAAGGGGATCTACCGCAGGGTAGATACCGAGCGACGCAATGCTACGGGAAAGAACCGTGGTAGCGTCAAGGTGCGCGAAGGTGGTAGCGGGAGCGGGGTCGGTAAGGTCGTCTGCGGGAACGTATACTGCCTGTACCGAGGTGATAGATCCGCGCTTGGTAGAGGTGATTCTCTCCTGGAGCGCGCCCATTTCGGTCGCAAGGGTAGGCTGGTAACCAACCGCCGATGGCATACGTCCGAGAAGCGCTGAAACCTCTGAACCCGCCTGTGTGAATCTATAAATATTGTCTATGAAGAGAAGAACGTCCTGTCCTTCCTTGTCACGGAAGTATTCCGCCATAGTAAGACCGGAAAGACCAACTCTCATTCTCGCTCCGGGCGGCTCGTTCATCTGACCGTACACGAGGGCGGTCTTGGAGAGAACTCCCGACTCCTTCATCTCGTTGTAGAGGTCGTTACCCTCTCTGGTTCTCTCACCAACTCCGGTGAATACCGAGATACCGCCGTGTTCCTTGGCAACGTTGTTGATAAGCTCCATGATAAGAACCGTCTTACCAACGCCCGCGCCGCCGAACAGACCTATCTTACCACCCTTGGTATAGGGAGCGATAAGGTCAACGACCTTGATACCGGTCTCAAGAATTTCGGTAGCTGATTCCTGCTCCTCGTAGGAGGGAGGATCTCTATGAATGCACCACTTCTCAGCGCTCTCGGGGGCGGGGAGATTGTCGATAGGCTCGCCGAGAAGGTTGAATATTCTTCCAAGTGTCTCGTGACCTACGGGTACTGTGATGCCTGTGCCCGTGTATACTGCCTCCATGCCTCTTGACATACCGTCGGTAGAGGACATAGCGACACATCTTACGACGTCGTCGCCGATCTGGCTCGCAACCTCGCACACGACCTTTCTGCCCTCGTGCTCTATCTCAATAGCGCCGAGAAGATCGGGGAGAGATCCCGACTCAAATCTGATGTCGAGGACGGGTCCTATGATCTGTATTACCTTGCCGATGTTTTTTTCCATCTGCTTTATTCCTTTCGATATATTCTTGCGCAGTGCTCACACGATAAGCTCCGTGTATATTGCAAAAGCGCAAAAATAATAATTAAAGTTTACATAAATTCAACTTATAACGTTTACCTTGCGGTAACCGTTTTGTATTCGTAAAATGAATATTTTACTCGCCATGTGAGCTTTACCTACCGCTTACGGTAGATTTTACTCTTATACGCATTACAGAGCTTCTGCTCCGGATACGATCTCGGTGATCTCCTGAGTGATCACTGCCTGACGCGCTCTGTTATACTTAAGCATAAGTGTGCCTATCATCTCCTCGGCGTTTTTGTTAGCCGAGTTCATGGCGGTACGGCGCGCGCCGGACTCAGACGCGAGTGATTCGCAAAGGGCGGAGTAGAGTATACCTCCGATGTATTCGGGGACTATTTTGTCGAGCATCTCGCCTCCGTCACAGTCGGTCTCCATGCTTCCTAAGCTATCCTTTTCACATCCTGAAAGAGGGAAGATATCCTCATAGACGACTCTTTGCGTCATCATGGAAACGAACTGCGTGTAGACCATAACCACTCTGTCGTATTCACCCTTTTTGTAGCCGTCAGCCACGAGTGAGCCAAGAGAGAGCATATCGCCCACACCCTGATCCTGAGCGATCTCCGCGCAGTCTGTGAAGATCTCGCGCTTTTTATGCTTAGTATACTCAAGCGCCTTTTTGCCTATAGGAAGCCATACCGCGTCAGTACCCTTGGACAGCTCCTCAGCCGCTCTGAATACGTTGGCGTTATATCCTCCCGCAAGACCTCTGTCACCTGCGAAGATGATGAAGAGTGTGCGCTTTACCGATCTTGGTAAGAACCAGTCGGACTCTACGTCTATGCTCGACGACAGTATCTCGTCGATGGCATCTCTGAGCGTCTGGTAGAAGGGGCGTGTGCGCTCTACGTTTTCCTTGGCGCGTCTTAGCTTTGAGGTCGCGACCAGCTCCATAGCCTTGGTGATCTGCATCGTGCTTTCAACGCTTTTTATACGCGCCTTAATTTCCTTCATTCCTGCCATAGCTTATCCGTCAGAACTTCTCCTTGACAGCGAGGATAGCAGCCTTAAGCTCTGCCTCACTCTCGTCGGAGAGGTTGCCTGTTTCTCTGATGGTGGCGAGAAGATCGCTCTTAACCGCTGTGAGATACTCGAACAGCTCTGCTTCGAAGCGGCTGACGTCCTCAACGGCTATTTCCTTCAGCATATTGTTTACTACCGCGTAGATTATAGCTACCTGCAATTCAACGGCTATAGGAGTGTTTCTGCCCTGCTTGAGAACCTCAACGATTCTCGCGCCCTGGTCAAGACGGGACTTGGTGTCTTGGTCGAGATCCGAGCCGAACTGAGCAAAGCTCTGAAGCTCTCTGTACTGCGAGTAGAGGAGCTTAACCTTACCGGAAACCTTTTTCATAGCCTTGATCTGCGCGTTACCGCCAACTCGTGATACCGAGATACCGGGGTTAACCGCAGGACGTACGCCCGAGTGGAATAGCTCGGACTCAAGGAATATCTGACCGTCGGTAATAGAAATTACGTTAGTGGGGATGTACGCCGAAACGTCACCCGCCTGCGTCTCAATGATGGGGAGCGCGGTGAGAGAACCGCCGCCGTACTCGGGTGCGAGTCTTGCCGCACGCTCAAGGAGTCTTGAGTGCAGGTAGAATACGTCGCCGGGATAAGCCTCACGGCCCGGAGGACGTCTGATAAGGAGCGAGAGGGCTCTGTACGCGACCGCGTGCTTTGAGAGGTCGTCGTAGATCACGAGAACGTCGCGTCCCTTATCCATGAAATATTCACCCATAGTACAGCCCGCGTAGGGAGCGATGTACTGAAGGGGTGCGGGATCACCTGCCGTGGAGGATACAACTATGGTGTAATCCATAGCGCCCGCGCGATAAAGGCTGTCAACTACACCGGTAACGGTGCACTGCTTCTGACCTATAGCAACGTAGATGCAGATAACGTCCTTACCCTTCTGGTTTATAATGGTATCGGTGGCGATAACCGTCTTACCGGTCTGTCTGTCACCTATGATAAGCTCTCTCTGACCTCTACCGATAGGGATCATAGAGTCTATTGCCTTTATACCTGTCTGCAGGGGCACGGATACCGACTTTCTCTCGATAATGCCGTATGCGCGTCTCTCAATGGGACTGTACTCGGTAGCGCCACTGATAGGGCCCTTACCGTCAAGGGGATTACCGAGCGCGTCGACAACTCTGCCGACGAGGCCCTCACCCGTGGGAACGGAAACTACTCGTCCCGTTCTCTTAACGATGCTACCCTCCTTGATACCTACGTCGTTTCCGAGAAGTACGCAGCTGACAAAGGTCTCCTCAAGGTTGAGCGCCATACCGTACGAGCCGTTTGAAAACTCGAGCAGCTCGTTAGCCTTACATTTGTCAAGACCGTGAACCTTTGCTATACCGTCACCTACAGATATTACGTAGCCGATCTCGTCCTGACGGGTTCTTGACTCGTAGTTACGGATCTGCTCTTTGATTATTTTGCTGATATCATCTATTTTTGACTGCATTTTTTCACCAACTTTGTTTGTTAAATTACAAGCTCGGAAAGACTGCTTGCAAAGCCGTCAAGCTTTGATTTTACAGTACCGTCGAGCTGGATACCCATATATCTCAGCTTCATACCGCCGAGAAGCGATGGGTCGTGGGTGTAACTGATAATGATCTGCTTTTTCGTTATTCCTTCAAGCTTTGTCTTAAGCTTTGCCTTTTGCTCCGAAGTAAGCTCTACCGCCGAGACTACTTCAACGCGCTCAATGCCGCGTGAAAGCTCGTAGGCTCTCGTAAACGCCTCAAGCATTTTTGGCAGCGCGTAGCACAGTCTCTTCTCCGCAAGGAGCTTTGCGGTATTTACAAGGCTCTTGTTTAAGGAGGAGAGGGATTTGTCGATAAGCCCAAGTCTTTCCTCGCGTGAGAGGGCGGGGCTATCGAGCATTTTGAGATATTCGGGTGAGGACTCAATGATCCTTTCGAGCGCCTTAACGTCGTCAAGCGCCGCCTCGGTCTCATTCAGCTCCTCTGTAAGCGAGAACAAAGCCTCGCCGTATGCCTTCATAGCGCTCGTTACGTCTGTCATGTGCGTAACCTCGCTCAGTTGCCGAGCTCATCGATAAAGTCGTCGATGAACTTTTCATGCTCTTTGCCGGATACCTCGCGGCCGATGAGCGCGGAGGCGATATCTACCGCCATACCGGATACCTCGTCCTTGATCTCGCCGAGCATACGCTTTTTCTCCATAGCGATATCCTCCTCGGCTCTGTCGCGGATCCTTGCCGCCTCGACAGACGCTTCCTTGAGGATCTCCTCTTCCTTAAGAAGAGCGCGTCTTTGCGCTGTACGGAGTATCTCCTCACTCTCCTCGTTTGCGCGAGAGAGCTTTGCCTCGTACTCGGTTTTCATAGCCTTTGCGTCAGCCTCAGCAGCCTCGGCTCCGGCGTACATATCGTCGACCTCCTTCTGACGTGAATCGATCATATTCTTCACGGGGACGAAGAGGATCTTTTTGAGGAATAAATAAATAATAAGCAGATTGCACCATGCGAAGAGCATCGTCCAGACGTTGACTCCGACGAATGATTCAAACCATTCAGCCGCATACTCGACTGCCGAGTACTCGCCGGGCTCGATGACTTTGGTTGCATCAAAAAAATTCATAGTGCTCTCCTAAAATTCTTGATTTTTAATCGCGCCGTGTGGCGCAATACGTCTATGCTATAGACCGTGTAGCTTTTTTGATGAATTACTTAATTCCCATGAACATGAGAAGAAGAGATACAACGAGAGAGTAGATACCGGTGGTCTCGGTGATCGCACAACCGAGGATCATATTGGTACGAAGGGTACTTGCCATCTCGGGCTGACGAGCCATAGACTCAAGTGCCTTACCTACTGCGTTACCCTCACCGATAGCGGGACCGATAGCTCCGATACCCATACAAAGTGCTGCGCCAAGCGCTCTTGCTGCATTAACTTCCATTTTTGTTTTCTCCTTTGAAATGTGTTTTTTATTTTTTTGTTTGCTTTAATAATCTAGTTAATTACTGCTGTTCCTTTGCCGCCGCGATCTCTTCGGGTGGAGGACATGCGCCCGCTACGTATACCATAGTCAGAAGACAGAATACGAACGCCTGTACAAAGCCTGAGAAGAAGTCGAAGTAAAGCGAAAGGAATGCGGGTACACCTGCCTGGAGCACGGGCGGTAATAGCTCGAGCGCCATTGCGGGAAGCCAGCTGAACAGAGCCTTTGACGCTACTGCCAACGCCGCGTAAATAAGAGACGTAAGAACCGAGCCGCCTGCAACGTTACCGAAGTGACGGAACGCCATTGAGATAGGCTGAGCTATCTCGGAGACGATGTTCATAGGCGTCATGACCACGATAGGCTCGGTGAAGCCCTTGAGCCATGATTTGAAGCCGGAGTTCTTGATGTTGTTGTACCAAACCATTCCGGTCGTTACGAGAGCCCACGCGAGAGTTACCGAGAGATCACCCGTTGCGGAACGGAATATCGAGGTAGTACCGATAAGGCTACCGAAGATGGAGCAGAGGAACAAAGTACCGATATAGGGCGCAAATTTTGCGTTATGCTTGCCCATAGTATCCTCTACGAGACCGTAGATCATGTTGACGCCCTTTTCGACGATAACCTGTAGTCTACCAGGTCTTTTTGTTATATTTCGAGAAGCAACCGTACCGAGTATCATCAGGAGTATGGTTACTGCGAAAAGTGAGACCGTGGTTTGCGTTATCAGGTTTCCAAAGTTGCCGAAAATGTCAACCATAGTGCCCTTAAACCTTTGATATAGCCACTCTATTCTGACGTAGACCTTAGGGCCGTTTACTGACAGATCCAAGCCTTAATCACCTCTCTTTGCATTTGCTTTGATTTTTATAAGCTCTACTGCGTACAAAATAGGTCTGTACATCAATAGAGGAATTACCGTTGCCAAGGGACTGAACCAGCCCGATATCATAGCGAGCAGGAGAACGCCTATCATAAGTCCCATACGGAGCATATAAGATTTGAGCATTGCGTTTTGTACCGTCGCCCCATGCTCCTTAGCGTATTTTTCCGCTTCCTCCTCGTCAAGCTCCTTGTCACCGCGCTCCTTTACGTAATTGCTTATCGCGCGATTAACTCCTACCGAGAGGATTAGGAAGTTGATGACTGTCACAGCGCCACCGATAAGAGCGCCCGTGACTACCTTGTAGCTAAAGCTGCCGAAGATGAGAAAGCCGACGGATACGAGCGCCGCGACTATCACCTCTCCTAAAGCGAGCCACACGGTGTCGATATATACCGACAGCTTACTTTTGAGATTCATTCTTTTTTTCCTCGGATTTTTTCTTTTTGCGCCTTTGCTCCTCAAGCCTCTCAAGCGACCGCATAGCCGCGAGTATAAAGCGTACCATGGATACAAGTCCGGAGCCAACACCAACAAGGATGAGAGGGACGTAGATCCAATCGGGAGCGCCGATATGCTCGACAAAGATCCACCCGACGAGCACCGCCGTACCTATCTGCCAAAGGAGTGTAAAAATGCTTTGGAAAACGATATTTATAACGTAGAACGTGCTGTAGCTTTCCCTCACCTTTTCCTCCGTAAAGAACACGCGTACATATTATGCGCGTTATGATAAATAGGTAGCTTTTTTAAGCGCCATGCACTCATTGTAGCATAATTTTTTACCTAAAATCAATACGTTTAGTAAAAGTTAATATTTTAACAAGTATTTATGTTAATGTTGTTGTAAAAGGTGCAAAAATACTTGTGCAAAATTACTTGTGAAAAAGGCGCTTTGATTTTTAGCACATACAAAAAAGGAACGAGCCGTGGCGGCTCGTTCCCCTTCGATTAATGATCCCGTTTAGAAAAAAGTGCCGTAAACGAGATGCTTTTGCTGATGTGACGCTTGTTTTAAAGCGCTGTGTTATTCGGTCTTTGCAGCCGCCTTGCCACCGACAAATCCGGAGATAAGACTGGTCACGTCGATACCGGTGGATTCCTTTACGCCGGACATGATCTGGTCTGCGCTCGTCATAACGTCCTTGACAAGCTTTGTGGAGTTGCCGTCGCCGTACATAACGATCTTTTCGGTCTGTGCAAGGGGAGCCGCGGCGTTCTTGACAACTTCGGGAAGAGCCGCAAGGTACATCTCAAGCACGGATGCCTCACCCATCTTCTTCTGCGCCTCTGCCTTCTTTTCGATAGCCTCTGCCTCTGCGATACCCTTAGCTCGGATACCCTCAGCCTCCTGCTCCATAGCGTAACGGAGCGCCTCAGCCTCAGCCTTTCTTGCCTCCGCAGCCTTCAATGCCTCGTAAGCGCGAGCCTCTGCCTCACGCTGACGCTTGATAAGGTCTGCCTCTGCTTCCTTCTCGGTCTTATACTTGACAGCGTCTGCCTGCTTTCTGATCTCCGCGTCAAGCTTACGCTCTCTGATGGCGATCTCCTTCTCGGCAAGCTCTGCTTCTTTTTCGCGTCTTGCGATGTCCGCGTTGGTCTTTGCTATCTCTATGACCTTACGCTGATTTTCCTGCTGGATAGAGTACGCGGCGTCTGCCTCTGCCGCCTTTGTATCGGCGCGCACCTTCATGTCTGCCTGCTGAACCGCAAGCTCTGCGTTCTGCTCGGCGATCTTCTTTTCCGCCTCTACCTTAACAGCGTTAGCCTCCTCCTGAGCCTTGGAGGTAGCGATAGCGATATCTCTTTGCGCGTTTGCCTTAGCGATCTGCGCATTCTTTCTGATCTGCTCGACGTTGTCGATACCCATGTTTTCAATGGTTCCCGCACCGTCCTTGAAGTTCTGAATATTGAAGTTAACTACCTCGATACCAAGCTTTTCCATATCGGGAATTACGTTCTCGGTGATCTTTTTAGCAACGCCCTGACGGTCCTGTACCATTTCCTTAAGACCGACTGAGCCCACGATCTCACGCATGTTACCCTCAAGCACCTGGGTTACGAGGGTGATCATCTCCTGTCTGGTCTTACCGAGCAGAGCCTCTGCGGCGCGCTCAAGCAGATTTGTATCAGACGAGATTTTGATGTTTGCAACGCCGTCAACGGTAACGTTGATGAACTCGTTGGTGGGGACTGCCTCGCTGGTCTTGATATCGACCTGCATTACACCGAGCGAGAGCTTGTCAAGACGGGTAAAGAAGGGCATTCTCCAGCCTGCCTTACCGATGATGATGCGTCTCTTTTTCGGGCCGGAAATGATGAATGCGGTATCCGGCGGAGCCTTGATGTAGCCTGTCACGCCAAGAAGGACGAACAGAGCTGCCACGGCAATAATTGCGATGATGATTCCTGTCATAGATAGATCCTCCTATGTATAAATAATATTTGTTTTTTCTTCCGCAACTTACTGTCTTGTTGTGTTGACAAATGAGTCAAACGTGATAAAAAAAGTACAGTAAAGTTTGCATTTTTGTCTTAAAGGCGCTAATTTTGCTCAGATGAACAAAAAAGACCTTTAGCGTACCGATACACTAAAAGTCTTGTAATCATCCAATAGATTTAGCAAGCACCGGGCACTATAGTTGCCGTCTTGACGATGCTGCGCACCACCCGAAAGCCGAGTGATGAACTACTCCCTTTTGACATTTTTATTGTAGCATATTCCGTGTTTTGTGTCAAGGGGTGATTATACGATTTGTAGCCTTGCACAATTTTTAGGGTGGGGATTGTTGAAGGTGTACAAATTTACCAAAAACGGAGAAGGATGGGTGACAGAGCCTCGCAATGAAATCCGTCAGGGGCGGAATAAATCCACAAGAGGTGGAAGAAATCGTTTGCGCGACGATATCCGATAAATCGGGTGAAAATGTCCGTGTGGGTACTCAATTATTCATCATTCATCATTCATCCTTCATTATTCATTAAATAACGCCAGCGTGTCCTCCGGTAGAGAACACGCTGGCTGGTACCTCTGAATTTTCTGACGGTGAAGGGCTATCAATCTTGCTTTTTGATAGCGTCCTTGTAGCACTTATGGCACATCGCTACGTAGGAGTCATTGCCGCCGAGCATAACCTGGCTGCCCTTAGTTACTACGTTGCCGCCTTCGTCGATTCTTGCGTTGACGGTCGCCTTTCTGCCACAGGAGCAGATGGTCTTGATCTCGGCGATGGAGTCCGCGACCTCAAAAAGGCGCATAGAGCCGGGGAAGAGCTTGGTGAGGAAGTCGGTTCTTAAACCGAAGCAAAGCACGGGAACTCCGCACTCGTCTACCACGCGGCGCATCTGATCCACGTTCTCTGCCGTAAAGAACTGGCACTCGTCCGCTATGATAACGTCGGCATGGTACTCCTCGCGTCCGAAAAGCTCGAAAATATCGTCCTCGGGCTTGATGGGAGTGCATTCTGCGGAAAGTCCGATTCTTGAGCGCAATATAACTGCGCCGTCACGGTCGTCGAGGGCGGGCTTGATAAGCCAGACCTTCATGCCTCTTTCCTCATAGTTGAACTTGGTGATGAGCGTCTGAGCCGTCTTGCTAGAGCCCATCGCGCCGTATTTAAAGTAAAGCTTTGCCATTTTTGCCTCCGCGTTAATTTCATCAAGTATAATTTTAGCATAATATGATTAGGATTAAAAGGTAGGAAAGTAAAAATCGGCAAATTGCCGATAAAAATCGGTCAGTGTGACGAAATTTAATAATAAGGGTGGAAATTGATCTTAAAGTGTGATACAATATAAAGGTCTAAAATGGGGTGGTATACATTTTTTACCGCCACGGAAGGGAGAACGCCTATGCAGCTGATAATAGCAGAGAAGCCGAGCCTTGCGCGTAATATCGTAGCGGGCATCGGAAAAATGGATAAAATGGACGGCTTCTACATCAACTCCGAATATATCGTAACCTGGGCGTTTGGCCATCTCTTCTCGCTTGTAGATATAGAGAGCTATACGGGATCTGAGGACACTCGTTGGACGCTTGACAACCTACCGTGCTTCCCGGATAAGTTCCGATTCGAGCTTCGCAAGGCGGACGGCAAAAAGACGGTGGACTCCGGTGTGAAAAAGCAGTTTAAGATCATAGAGACTCTCGCCAACCGTAAGGACGTCGACACTATCGTAAACGCAGGAGACGCCGATCGCGAGGGAGAGATCATAGTTAGGCTTTGCGTCGATAACGCGCTTAAGACTAAGAAGGCGCAGAAGAGACTTTGGCTCCCCGACCAGACCCCCGAGACCGTGCGACGCGCACTGTCGGAAATGAAGGATGAATCCGAGTACGACAACCTCGCCTCAGAGGGCTTGGCGCGTACCTATATCGACTGGTTATACGGCGTTAATCTTACACGCTATGCCACTATCAAGACAAATAAGCTCTTAAGAGTGGGCAGGGTAATAGTCCCTATCGTCAAAGCAATATACGACAGGGATATGGAAATACGCAATTTTAAGCCGGAAATCTACTATGTCATCAATAGCTCCGCAGAGACGCATGGTGAGAAAATAGACCTTACAAGTAAACGAAAGTTTACAAAAGATGAGTTAAGTAAGGCTGAAGAGCTTGCGAACCTCTATAATGCCGAGGGTGCAGTTGTCACAAGCGTAGAGAGTAAAAAGGACAAGATCCTATCGGGAAAGCTCTATTCGCTCTCAACCTTACAAAACGTGCTTGGTAAGAAGTACAAGATGTCTATGGCGGAGAGCCTTAAGATAATACAAAAGCTGTATGAGGACGGTTATCTAACATATCCCCGTACCAACTCAGAGTACCTTGCCACAGCCGAAAAGGATAAGATGAAGGCTATCATCTCAAACGTAGGAAAGCTCGGCTATCCCGTGCGCTTCAAGGACTCAAAATACATCTTTGACGACTCTAAGATCGAGTCGCATTCGGCTCTTACTCCTACCTATAAGATACCCAATAAGGATAAGCTCACCGAGAAGGAAAACCAGGTCTATTCCACGGTATTCCGTCGCTTTGTCGCGGTGTTCTGCGCCGAGGATTGCGTAGCGGAAAAGAGTGAAATAAAGATCAAGGTCGGAGACCTCGAGGAGTTCTCACTTAAGGGCACGGTCATTCTCGAGCCCGGCTGGACTAAGTATGACGACTATAACACTAAGGATAAGATACTCCCAAGGCTTGAGGTAGGCGAAAATGTGGTAATCGACTTTAAACCTGCTGAAAAAGAAACAACGCCCCCCAAGCATTACACCATCGAAACGCTTAATAAGTACCTGAAAAATCCTTTCAAGGACGATAAAGCTAAGGCAAAGGAGCTTGAGGAGAGCGGAGAGGTCGACGACGCGGATGACTACAAGGCTATCTTCGAGGGACTGGAGCTTGGTACCGAGGCTACGCGTACCGGCATTATCGACAACGCGAAAAAGAGCGGATATATCGATCTTAAAAAGGACGTCTATACCATTTTACCCGGCGGCGAGTTCCTCGTGGAGTCTATCGCAAGGCTCGGCATCGTGATGGATAAGTATAAGACCTCTGAGCTTGGAAAGGCTCTCAAAAAGGTGTTCCACGGCGAAATGAGTGTTGAGCAATCAGTTAAGCTCGCCGAAGGCGAGATAGCCGCCGTCTTTAACGATAAGTACAACAATCCACCTATGCCAAAGGTCGACACGGGTAAGCTTGGTCAGATTGTCGGCGCATGTCCCCTCTGCTCGCGCAACGTCGTGCGAGGCAAGTTCAATTACGGCTGTATGGGCTATTCCGACGGCTGTACGTTCAAGATGGGCGTCAACATCTGCAAGAGGGATATCCCCATCACCGAGGCGGCGCGTCTGCTCGCTACGGGTGAGACGGTTATGCTCTCGGATTTCGTATCCAAGAACGGAAAGCGCTTCCGCGCCAAGCTCGTCCTTAAGGACGGCGACGTTAAATTCAAGTTTGATTAATAATAGCAGGGAACGAGCCTTTATCGACTCGTTCCTTTTTTGTTTGGTATAGAGCGTTGTACAAGGTGTTAATGAGGTACAAACCGGGACGTCGAAGGGCACCGTCCACTACCCAAAAAGCAGAAAAAGACAGCCACGAATGTGACTGTCTGACTCTGATAAAGCTTTACAATGTATTGAAGCCCGTTTGAACTCTACTCCTTCGTGGCGCAAGCGCACTTCGTGCTCTTGGTGCTTCGCACCTATGCTTGTCCTTCGACAAGCCGCCACGGGAGCAACCTTCGGCGGCTCGCTTGTGCGAGCACAGACTCGCTCGCTCTCGGTTATCTGCGGCTTTGGTCGCGCAGCGACCCCGGCGCAAGAGAGGAAAATCTCTCCAGCTCCAAAAAGCAGAAAAAGACAGCCACGAATGTGACTGTCTGACTCGGATAAAGCTTTATGATGCATTGAAGCTCGTTTGAACTCTACTCCTTCGTGGCGCAAGCGCACTTCGTGCTCTTGGTGCTTCGCGCTTATGCTTGTCCTCCGACAAGCCGCCACGGGAGCAACCTTCGGCGGTTCGCTTGTGCGGGCACAGACTCGCTCGCTCTCGGTTATCTGCGCCTTTGGTCGCGCAGCGACCCCGGCGCAAGAGAGGAAAATCTCTCCAGCTCCAAAAAGCAGAAAAAGACAGCCACGAA
>JAZOUM010000112.1:0-5176 GCA_045658205.1 Eubacteriales bacterium
CATAGTCACGGGTGTTGATACCTGCGCCTACAACGTAGCTCTTGTTCTTGTCGAGAAGCTCGTCGGGATGGCTCTTGTGCTGTGAATAGTCCTTACGGAATACGAAATACTTGAGGTTACCCTTTTTATCAACTATGGGAAGCGAGTTAAGCTTGTGGTCCCAGATGATATCGTTAGCCTTTTTAAGCGTGGTACTTGCGGGAGCCGTTACAAGCTTGTCAAGGGGAGTCATAAATGAAGAAACAAGCTCATTTCCGCTCATACGGCTTACACGGTAGTCACGGCTGGTTACGATGCCGAGAAGCTTACCCGTAGCAGTGCCGTCATCGGTTACAGCCATAGTGCTGTGTCCTTTTTCTTCAAACAGCTCAAGTACATCTCGAAGGGTGTCGGTGGGCTTGAGGTTAGAGTCGCTTACTACAAAGCCTGCCTTGTAGCTTTTTACTCTTGCTACCATAGCCGCTTCGTCCTCGATGGTCTGGTTTCCGTATATGAAGGAAACGCCACCTTCCTTTGCGAGAGCTATCGCCATAGTGTCGTTTGATACCGACTGCATAATAGCGGATACGAGCGGTATGTTAAGAGAGAGGGGGCACTCCTCCTCGTCTGGACGGTATTTTACTAATGGGGTACGAAGAGAGACATTGCTCGGTACGCACCTTTCATCAGTATAACCGGGAACGAGAAGGTACTCGCTGAAGGTGCGAGAGGGATCGTTGAAGTAAGTAGCCATTCTTTTCTCCTTTATGTTTGTATTTTTTATTTTTATAAATTGATTTTATCTGCATACGGCTTATAACGGCTTTACCGTTATTTTACCCTTTTTAGACGTGAATACGAGTATACCGTCCTTGTCGGATACGGTGAGATCTATTAAGTGATCTCCGTTTCGGTTGATCTGCCATTTGCCATCGGTGATACCTGCTACGTAGCAAACGGCTTCTCCTTCACACTCAAGAGTAAAGTCGAAATAGGTGGTCAGAATTGGCTCGTCCTTCGGGAAGAGAAGGACACGATCGAGAAGCTTTGCTCCCACGAGCTTTTCCGATTCTACAAGCTCGGCATTAATAATCGGAGCTGAGCTTTTTGCGTCGGTAACGTACATAACCGTAAGAATATTATCCTTAGTTACGGGAGCTTTTGGTGAAAGCTCAATTCTAAAATCCGGATCATTTACGTCGTAGCTATCGGGCTTGTACAATTTATTACCTATGCGGTATTCCTCGCCGTCGTAGTCGCCATAGACTGAGCAGTCCATATCGGTAAGTAAGGATTTTGCGACCAGCTTTCCGGAATTATTCCTCTTTGTGTTGCTGATTATAATATGACCGTCATTAGTTATTTCAGGCTTTACCTGACTGTGTAAAAGAACAGTTTTCTTAAATGACGGGTCTTTTGCAACTATACGGTCATAGGTGGCAAAGACCATAGGCGTGTCGGTTTTTTCGGTCATAACCGAGAGCATATATCTCGTTACCTCGTCTACCGATTCTTCATCGTACGCGCGTGTCATATCCGCGGCTATGTATGCGTAATTAAGCCTTCCGTCGTTTTCAAGCGCTGATTTGCCAAGTAACTTAAGCTGATTCATTGCCGCGCACGTTTTAGCCTGTTCAAGAGTGTACGGACATACGATTCTCGTTATATCCTGTACGAGCGACTGACCGCCACTATAAGGATGCTCGTTTATCTCGCCCTTGTTCCACGTACCCCTATCAGCGAGATTGGGGTTATATACAAGAATGGAGTTTGCCGATATGGTTTGCCTTGTGTAAGCGGAGTGATGTCCTATACCGTGTGAGGTGTAGTATCCGGAATCCGAGGCGAGCATACCTTTGTAGTATATTTGGAAAGATCCCGCTTCGGCATGTGAGTGACTGGCTGAGTAAAACTCCGGCATCGTCATATATACGGCAACGGCGTTTTCATCCGACCAAGCGCTTCTTGCAAAGATAGTGCTTTGAGGATACTTGGCTACCTTTGTCAGTTTGCGTCCTTCAAAGGGATCTGACGGTTCAAGATCGGGATCGTTGAGTATAAGATATCTCACGGCGGAAATATACGTGTTGTTCATAATTGCATCAAAGCTTGTGTTGTCGTTGTAACACTCATACGAGAATCCCTTGAGAGCGGGATCGGAGAATAGATTTGATGCGAAGAAAAAAGCGGAAAAATAGTCCTCGAAGGATGTTGCGGCAACGTCTCCAAGCTCAAATACATGTATTTTATCATACGTTAAGCCGGGAAGTGTGAAGTCCATAAATGCGTTAGCAACCGTATGAAGATTTTTACTGTCAAACATCTCGACACTGTTCTCGGTCATAGCCGATATAAGCAGCTGCGCGTCGATCAGATTACAGTATCTGAATGGAGCGTAATATGCGCCCTCCCAATGCTTCTCGGTAGATAGCATAAAGTTTTGCGACGGTACGATATCGTGGTAAAGTCTGCCTGCCACGTATTCATATATTTCGGGATGCTCGTCATAGACGGCTATAGCGAACGAAAGGTAGCTGCGCAGTATCTGACATTCAACTGTGTGGTGAGCTATGGAACCTTCTTTTTTGGGAGGACAGCCTACCTCCATACGCTTAGCAAGGAGATTTATCGCGCCTCTTACTATCTGGGATTTATCAAGCTCGGTCATAAGATCGTAGCACCAATCGTATACACACGCCGCAATATACATAGTGAGTCCGTATGCGCGATAAGGATCAATCTCAATATGCTCGGCGGTGAGGATAGCGTTTTTGATATTATAGATTGCTTGATAACCGTATATAGCCTCACCCGTGAGAAGATAACGGAACGCTTTTGCTTCGATACGTGTCAAAAGTTCAAAGGTACTTCCGGCGTATTCGCCCGTCATTTCCTTTTCACAATATTCGATATAATGGCGGTAGGCAGATGCGTTCTGAGGTTTTTTAAGGTTGGCTCTGATCCTTTCTATATTGTGGGATGATACCATCACCCTTGGGTGCTTACCTTTTTTAGGATACACGGGCGGATGGTTGAAGGGAGATGTGAAAATATCTCCGATATCATCGCCAAATATAGAGTTGTCGAACGAGGTGTTTTTCTTCTTTACCACTTCGATTTGTTCGTTGTATGAAGTCATTTTTTCTCCTATTTGCGTTGAGAGTTATAATAAATGCTTTGTTTCATGATTTGTGTATATGCGTTAGTCGGAGGAGTTTTCACAATCGTGGCAGTCGATCTTGCCGGAAAATCAAACGCGACAAAGTCGCTCATAACTGCGAGCCTTGCGAGCATCATAACTCATAACTTGCCGAAGTCAATCATAGTTGACTTGAGCGGGGCTCAAGTCATTCCCACTCGAAAGTACATCATTAAGTTGTGGTCTTTTGGGTGCGTTTTCGTGTGTTTTCACATCAGATTTTGGGCTGTATTCCGTGAATTTCGCCCATTCAACCTTCAAAGTGGTGTCAAAATGTGGTGTCAGAAAAAAGTTACACATCATATTTTTCTAACAGATTTATAAACTTAAATCTGTAATCGGACTGTATACCTTCATCTTCTCCCCAGTTTGTTAGTGCCCATTTAAGCAAATCCTCATCTTCTATTGTCAGGTGAGGATTTGCACCGTTTTCTAAAAGTAACTTAACGATAGAGAGTCGAATTTCATCTTCTTCGATGTTGCCTGACGAATACTGCAAATCCCAAAGCACATTTTCTTCGTGACACACTAAATTGGGATCTGCACCGTGTTTTAGAAGCAATTCAACCATTGCATAGTTTGCTCCATCAACAGCACGACTCAAAAATGTTGTATCCAACTCAAAATCCGAAGATTCGAACACTTGATTGATATTGATTTTTTGCATGATATCTTCTGCTTTAGATATATCAAAGTCTTTTTGCAGACACATTTTTTCGAGTTCACGTATCAAGATAGTCACCTCTTTGATCATTACTTACCTTTTATAGTGTTTATTGAAGCAACAAGCATACGGCGGAGTTCACCGCAGTCATGTAAGAGATTTTTGACTTTGATATCATCTATTATTTTTGCTTTAACGAAGAGCTCGAGCCAATACTCTGTTTCGTAGCATTCCTTTAAAGCAATTTGGAGTTTGGAAAGAAAGTCTGCTTTGCTTTGAGCATAATTTGACTCTCTAATGTTTGCACCGATGCTTGTGGCGGAACGCTCAAACTGGTTTTTGAGGGAGTAATGACCTTCAATTAGGTTTGTGAGTTCCAAAGCATTTACGGAGAAAAGCATTGATAAGTCTGCAAGTTTGTTTTCTCTCATATGATACTCCTTTTTAATGAAGTCCTAAAACGAGTTTTAGGATGAAGTCACTGACGTGATGAAGTCCGCTACGCGGATGAAGTCGAAAACTATGTTTTCGGTTGGGATTAAATCCACTTATCGCCGCGGCGACTTCATCCGAGCTTTGCGAGGACTTCATCTGCACAGCAGATTTATTCCACCGCAGGTGGATTTAATTGCACTTGCGAGCAAGTGCCTTATTCCCATTCAATCGTTCCCGTAGGCTTAGGAGTCAGATCGTAGAGAACTCTGTTTATGCCTTCGACTTCTGTTACAATTCTGTTAGTGATCTTATGAAGCACAGAATAGGGGATTTCCTCTATAGTTGCGCTCATAGCGTCGGTGGTATTAACAGCGCGAATGATTGCGGGCCAACCCTCGTAACGGCTTTCGTCCTTAACGCCAACGCTCTTAACGTCCGGAACTACTACGAAGAACTGCCATACCTTTTCAGCAAGACCGCTCTTATCGAATTCATCGCGAAGGATTGCGTCAGCTTCTCTCAAAGCGTTAAGTCTATCCTTTGTGATAGCGCCGAGGCAACGAACTCCGAGTCCGGGACCGGGGAAGGGCTGACGGTAAACCATAGCGTGAGGAAGACCGAGCGCTTCGCCAACTACTCTTACTTCGTCCTTGAAGAGAAGAGCGAGGGGTTCAACGAGCTCAAACTGAAGATCTTCGGGAAGACCGCCTGCATTGTGATGCGCCTTGATCCCGGCTTCGCTTTCCAGGATATCCGGCCAGATCGTGCCCTGTCCCAGGAATTCGATACCGTCCAGCTTGCGGGCTTCTTCAGCAAATACATCAATGAATTCACCGCCGATGATATGGCGCTTCTCTTCCGGATCCGTTACGCCGGCGAGTTTATCAAGGAACCAAGTC
>JAZOUM010000113.1:0-20507 GCA_045658205.1 Eubacteriales bacterium
GATCCGATACCACCGAAAAACGCCATCGGAACCGATATAACAAGAGCGCAGGGACAGGAAACTACAAGGAAGGATAATGCTCTGTAAACCGAATCCTGCCACGGAATAACTCCAAAAATCCACGGTATGATCGCCATTAATATTGCAAGTACTGTAACGGTGGGAGTATATATTCTTGAGAACCTTGTGATAAATCTTTCTTCCTTAGATTTGCGCTCTCTCGCGTTTTCGACAAGCTCAAGAACAACGGATGCGCGAGAGGCTGAATGCGTTTTTACAGTCTTAACAACAATCGCTCCGTCAAGCACTATGACACCGCTGTCCACGGTATCACCGACGCTCGCTTCACGCGGCATTGACTCACCGGTAAGAGACGAAGTATCTAGGCGACAGGCGCCGGAGATTATGACGGAATCAATAGGCATACGCTCACCGGGACGTACGATAATAACCGATCCTATCTCTACGTCATCCGCGTCAATTTCCTCTTCGTCCCCATCAACGAGAACACGCGCCGTATCAGGACAAATATCAAGCAATTCCTTGATCGATCTTCTGCTTTTCCTAACCGCCTTGTGCTCAAAATATTCGCCTATGAGGAAAAACAGCATAACGGCGACGCCCTCGGTAGCCTCTCCTATTATAAACGCGCCGACCGATGCCAACGACATCAAGAACCGCTCATCAAGAAAATCGCCTCTGAGTATCCCCTTGAACGCTCCGACAAACACCGCCGCGCCGGATACCGCAAGAGCGGATAAAAGTAAAATATGCGAGATAATCGTAATGTCAAAATGAGACAGTATCGCGCCGGGAATAAATAAGCAAAGACCTGATACTATTTTGAATAACTCGTTTTTAAATAATCTACGCATATCACTCTATGGTAATGCCCGACTCAAACGCTTTCGCGCACTTGCGGAGTATGGGTAAAAGCTTATCCTCTGACAGCTCGGACTCTACGGTGAGCTTTTCAGAAAGAAAATTGATCTTTGCAGACTCGACACCGTCGAGCTTTTCCATCATACCGGCAAGCTTAGCCGCGCAGTTAGGACAATCTATCCCCTCAATAGTAAACTTAAATTTCATTGTAATTTCTCCTTATAATCATTCTTCAATATGCTCTTTAGCCTTTTCAATTATATCCCTAACGTGATCGTCTGACAACTCATAAAAGACGTTTTTGCCTATTTTTTTGTATTTCACAAGCCTATTTTGTCTCAAAACCTTAAGCTGATGTGAAACCGCCGATTTAGTCATACCGAGTACGCTCGCTATATCGCAAACGCACATAGGCGCACCGTCAACGGCAAAAAGTATCCCAAGCCTTGTGGAATCTCCAAGAACCTTGAAGAAATCGGCAAGATCGTAAAGCTCGGTGATCTCGGGGAGAGTAGCTCTTCCCTTTTCTATCAGATCTACGTGCTCCTCGTGACACTCGCAGTCTGGTAATTTGTTTTGTTCTTTTGTCATTTTTTCTCCTTAATAGTTGAATGATTGTTCAATTATTGTATACATTATATCATCATATTGTGCTTTTGTCAATACGAGTATGGAAAAATAAAGTACCTATCACGTTTCGACCGAATATTCTCGCTCTTACAGTTATAATAATCGAGTTAAAGAGGTTTTCATATAATATAGTAAAAAGTCTAAGGAGAATATATGCATATACATCGTACCGGCAAAAACGAAAACGTATACGATATAGCGAGAGAATACGGCGTATCGCCAATAAAGATAGCGGAAAATAACGATTTGGAGATCAGAGGCATACTCCCCGAAGGAAGAGAGGTGCTTATCTTAACTCCGTCGAGAACATACAATGCAAAAAGCGGTGACACTCTTGACAAAATAGCGACAAGATTTAAAACGACGAAGGAAGCGCTGATGAGACTGAATCCTGAGCTTAAGGGACGCGAAAGGCTATACAGCGGTCAGCTGATCACTGTAAAGGAATGTACTCCAAGCTATGGAATGATAGCGACAAACGGATATCTATACGCAGGTGTAACGAGTGATAAGCTGATATCGATCATGCCGTATCTAAGCTACGTAACCGTCTGCTCTGCCGTATACAAGGATTCTCACGTGAGTAGCTTATTAACAACCGAGGACACCGTAAACCTCATAAAAAGCTGTGGGCGAGTGCCTCTTGTCAGAATATATCTGACCGAGCTTCCGGACGGTAAGGACTACGATAACTTCGCAAGCAGCGTATCTATATTCGCCAAGGGCTCCGGATTTCTCGGTGTCACCCTCTCAAGCCTCAATACTATGAATAAAGACAAGGATAGCCTCGACGCGCTCGTCTTTGCCGTGAGAAAGCGTCTTATGGAAAGCGACCTGCTGCTTTTTGTCGAAGGAGATGCCGAAGGGGAGACCTCGTACTTTGAGTATGCCGATGCAGGCATCCTGACCTATGATAAAATCCATCTTACACTTCCCCCGAGCTTTAAGGACGGAGAACGGGCGACGTTTGAAGCATTTGCGTATTCAAGAGAATCAAGCAGAGCCTTTATTGAGCTGTCGAGCTTTGCGTACTCGCAGGGGAAATATATTGAGAAGAAAGAGGCGCTACGCATTTGCGACAAAAGGCGCGCAACAATAACGCACAACGGCGAGGAGCTGATCCAACGCGTATCCTACGGCAGACACAAAAAACGCGGCGTAGCATACGAAAGCCTTGAAAATACAAAAGCCAAGCTCGAGCTTGTAAGCGAGCTTGGCTTTATGGGAATATGCTTTGACGTAGGAAGGATCTGCACACAGGATCTAATGACTGCTGCAAGTATGTTTGACGTGATATGTCATCCTATAATGGCCCCATCGCGTATGGATTAATACGAAATTACGAGATATAGTCTCGAACCTTGAGATACACCCCAAGCTCATCGGCTATTTTATGACACTCGTCAAGCTCCTCTACGGTGAGAAAATCCTTAACGACCGAAAGTACAACGCTCGGAACGTACGACTTGACATTTTTTGCAAAATCAAGCATCGCCTCGTGCGCGCCCTTCTTTATGGGGTGACATATCTCATCGTATCTTTGAGCCGACGGAGTGTTAAGGCTGATGGATACCGAATCAAACGCATCTTTGTAAAGGGGCGCTGTATCGTACCCGTGATATAGAGATGAATGACCGTTTGTGTTAATACGTATTTTTATCGGGTGCTTTTCCTTTATCTTACGCGCAACGGAAATTACCGTATCAAGTCTTATCGACGGCTCGCCATAGCCGCAAAATACGAGCTCAGAAAACTTATCAAGATCGTATGAAAGCACCGACTCAAGTATCTCCTCCTCGGAGGGCTCTCTGATAAGCCAAAGAGAATCAGAGCCGTAAGCGCCGTCTCCGTTTTTTCTTATACAAAAATCACAGGCATTGGTACAACGGTTGGTAACGTTTACGTAAAGCGCGCCTTCAACGATATACGTTACTGTCATTTCCTTTTTCATATACCAAGTATCCTCCTTGCGTTTTCCTCAGTTATACGAGCGCATTCCTCCTCGCTGATTCCGAAAATAGAGGCGAGAGTTGCGTTAGTATATACAAGATATCCTGAATTGTTTATCTTTCCTCTGTGAGGATGTGGCGTAAGATAGGGGCAATCAGTCTCAATAAGAACCTTATCCATGGGAAGAGCCGAGGCAACCTCGCGCGGTTTTTTCGCGTTTGTGAAGGTCAAGGTTCCGGAAAATGAAATGTAGTATCCGAGCTTTATAAGCTCAAGCGCCATCTCGCGAGAACCGGAGAAGCTGTGGAGTATCCCCTTAACATTAGGGTGCCTTCTGATAACCTCCATTACGTCCGCGTGCGATTCTCTATCGTGGATGCATACGGGGACGTTAAGCTTTTCGGCAAGGAGCATCTGTCTTTCAAAATACTCCTTCTGCTTTTCCTTATCTGTATCCTCGTAATGATAGTCGAGTCCTATCTCTCCAAGACAAACGCATTTGTTTTCGGGATCGAGTATCATTGCCTCTATCTCTGCAAGCTCAGAGTCGATGTCAGAAAGAAAGCGGGTGTCCGAGGGATGTATACCTATTGCGGTATACATATTGGTATGCTTTTTCGCCTGCTCCACGGCAAGACGAGAGGTGCTCGGCGAAGTGCCTACGTTGACGATATACGAAACCGAGTCTTTAAGAAGAGCGCCGATAAGTTCATCGACGCTCTCGCTTATTTCCGACTCAAATCTCTCATCGTAGTAATGAGCGTGTGAATCGAAGTATCTCATCAGTGTATTCTGTCTCCGTTCTTTGCCGAGGGATCGAGGAACACTACCTTTACCTCTTCCTCGCCGGATGCAAGAATCATACCGTAGCTGTCAACACCGCAGAGCTTACAAGGCTTAAGGTTGGTGACAAGACAAACCTTTTTACCAATGAGCTGATCGGGCTGATAGAATTTAGCGATACCGGAAACCACCTGGCGCTTCTCGTATCCGAGATCCACCTGGAGCTTAAGAAGCTTTTTTGCCTTCGGAATAGGCTCGCACGCGAGTATCTCTGCTACTCTGAGCTCTACTGCGGAAAATGCGTCGATACCGATCTCTGCCTCGTGCTCTGGCTCCTCTATGGGCTTAAGAGCCTCCATAGCCGCCTTTGCCTTCTCCTCCATCTCCTCAAGGAACTTTTTCTCATCTATTCTCGCGAAGAGCGTGAACGCTTCGCCAAGTGGCTTTTCGGACTCAAGAGCGCCGAATGAAGAGACGGTCTCATACTCGGTCTTATCTGTGCCAAGCTGACCGAAGATAGCCTTCGCTGTAGAAGGAATGTAAGGCACGAGAAGAACTGCTGCAGTACGAATAACCTCAAGAAGGTTGTAGATTACAGTTGCAAGACGTCCCTTAGTCTCCTCACTCTTGGCAAGTACCCAAGGCATGGTCTCGTCGATATATTTGTTTGCGCGGCGAAGCATTGAGAAGATAGCCTCAAGCGAATCTGCCACGTGGTAGGAATCCATAAGTCTTACAGACTCGGAAATACCCTCTCTTACTGCCGCGTAGAGCTCCTCGTCGATGGGCTCTCTTACGTCAGGAGTGGGTACTATGCCGTCGAAATACTTCTTGGTCATAGCGTGAGTACGGCTGACGAGATTACCGAGATTGTTAGCAAGGTCGTTGTTGTATCTTGCGATTACAGCCTCATATGTTATGGATCCGTCGTTACCGTAAGGCATCTCGGAGAGCGCGTAATAACGAACTGCGTCTACACCGAATACCTCTGCGAGCTCATCAGCGTATACAACGTTACCCTTGGACTTGGACATCTTATCGTTGCCGAAATTGAACCAAGGATGGCCGAATACCTTTTTGGGAAGAGGAAGCTCAAGCGCCATAAGGAAAATGGGCCAGTAGATAGTATGGAATCTGAGAATATCCTTACCGATAATATGAACGTCGGCAGGCCAATACTTCTTAAACTTCTCACTCTGCTCCTCAAAGGTCTTGTCCGGATCGTATCCGAGCGCTGTGATATAGTTGGTAAGAGCGTCAAGCCACACGTAAACCACGTGCTTGGGATCAAAGTCAACGGGAATACCCCACTTGAAAGATGTACGGGATACGCAAAGATCCTGAAGTCCTGCCTTAAGGAAGTTGTTTACCATTTCCTTCTTACGGCTCTCGGGCTCGATAAACTCAGGGTTATCCTCGATATGCTTGATAAGACGGTCTGCATACTTGGACATCTTGAAGAAGTAAGCCTCCTCCTTAGCCTGAGCTACCTCGCGACCGCAGTCGGGACACTTGCCCTCAACTACCTGAGTGGCGGTAAAGAAGGATTCACAGGGTGTACAGTACCAGCCCTCATAGTGACTCTTGTAAATATCGCCCTGCTCGTAGAATTTCTTGAATATCTTTGCGACTACCTTTTCGTGATACTCGTCGGTAGTGCGTATAAAGTGATCATATTCAACACCCATAAGATCCCAAATGCCCTTGATCTCTGATGCAATGTTGTCAACGTAAGCCTTAGGTGTAATACCCGCCTCAATAGCCAAGTTTTCTATCTTCTGACCGTGCTCATCGGTACCTGTGCACATAAACACGTCCTTGCCCATTCTCTTCTGGAAGCGAGCAAATGCGTCGGTCATAATGATCTCGTAGGTGTTGCCGAAATGCGGCTTTCTCGATGCGTAAGCTATCGCGGTGGTTAAATAAAATTTCTCCATTGTTTCCTCCTGTGCGTAGGCAAATGAGCCCGCGCATATTACTTCAGTTTAGTATTTTAACACATCTTTCCCGAAAATACAAGTTTTTCGCAAAACTTTGTTGCGATAAATAATAAATTTATTGACTTTTTAATGAAAATATGTTAAAGTATTATTTGGCGAAGAATTGCAATCGGCAAATTGGGAGTAATATTCCAATATAAAAAGCCGCTCTGCGCTCTCGACTTCTCAAGACGGAGGACGCTATGAGGACCTGTTTTCCGAGTATCTACGGTAATGATTTTCATAAAAATAGAATAGCGAACGCGATCCTTGAGGAGAGACTCCCACACGCATTGCTGATAGACGGCCCCGCGGGCTCCGGAAAGATGACGCTGGCGACCGAAATAGCAGCGGCGCTCAATTGCGAGTTCCGAGACGATCAGACGCGCCCCTTTCCTTGTGGAAGATGCAACTGTTGCAGAAGAATACGCGAGGGCTCCTTTACCGACGTCAAGGTGCTAAAAAGAGCCGACGGAAAGGCTACTGTAGGTGTAAACGAGATCAAGACATTCAGATCGGATATGTATCTATCGTCAACCGAGTCAAAGTACAAGGTTTACATCATAGACGATGCCGAGAAAATGACCGTAGAAGCGCAGAACGCTCTGCTTATCGTGCTTGAGGAGCCGCCGAAAAACGTGGTGATAATGCTCCTTGCTTCCGGCACGGATTCTATACTGACTACCATAAAGAGTCGCGCGCAATACGTCACCACCTCACGCTTTTCAGCTGAGGAAATGAAGAAATATCTTGAGCAGGAAAGTCCCGATGCCAGAAGTCTTGCGTTTCGCGATCCCGAAGCATTCAACGCTCTGATAGTAAGCTCTGACGGAAGGATCGGAGAGGCGATGAAGCTTCTTAATCCGAAGGCGAGAGAGGAAAACGAGCAAAAAAGAGGCGAAATACTCGCCGTAATCAATGCTCTCGGTAAAAAAACGCCGTATACAAGGCTTTACGCGGCAATAACCGCGTTACCTCAAAAAAGGGCGGAATTTGCCTCATCTCTTGAGGTGCTTATCACCGCTCTCGGAGATATGATCACGGCAAAGAAGACCGATAGCTATTCACCCGTATTTTTCACCTCATCCGAAGCGGCCAAGGAGGCATCCTGCGATATGACGCTTTCGAGGCTTATGAAGATTTACGACATAGTCGTACACACCTACGGAGAGTGTGAAAAAAACGCGAACGTAACGCTCGCCGCGGCAAATATGGCATCCGCCATAAAGACGGCGTAACATAGAACAAAAAAAGAACGGATATATAAAAATGGCAGAAAAGAACTACAACAAGAAAAACGAAGCCCCGCAGAAGATCGAAGAAACCGCGATCACCTCTGAACCCGTAGAGGTGGTTGGCATAAACTTCCGAGAAGCGGGAAAGATATATTATTTCTCACCTAACGGTATCAGCTTCAGCCTTGGCGACAAGGTCATAGTTGAAACAGCGAGAGGTGTGGAAATGGGAACCGTGAAGGTGCCTAATAAGCAGGTCCCCTCAAGCGAGATAGTACCTCCCCTTAAGAGCGTTACCAGACTCGCTACGGACGAGGATCTTGAAAGAGACGCGAGAAATCACGAGCTCGAGCTTGACGCGGCGCTCGTATGTAAAAAGAAGATCGCGGCTCACAAGCTTGAGATGAGTCTCGTAGCCACCGAGTACACCTTTGATAATTCAAAGCTCATATTCTACTTCACCGCCGAATCCCGCGTTGATTTCAGAGAGCTTGTAAAGGATCTGGCATCTACCTTCCACACAAGAATCGAGCTTCGTCAGATCGGAATCAGAGACGAGGCGAAAATGATGGGAGGTCTTGCTGTATGCGGCAGAAAATACTGTTGCGCGGGCTTCCTTACCGACTTTGTGCAGGTTTCCATAAAGATGGCTAAGGAGCAGAACTTCTCTCTCAATTCCTCGAAGGTATCCGGCGCTTGCGGCAGACTTCTCTGCTGTCTCAGATACGAGCATGAGACCTATGAGGAGGCTATCAGAAACATTCCTTCCGTAGGATCAATAGTTAAAACCTCCGACGGTGAGGGTGTCGTAATAGAGACCAAGCCGCTTGCGAGCGAATTAAAGGTAAAATTTGAAAATAACGACAAGGAATCTGTAAAGGTATACAAGTGCCGCGACGTCAAGGTCCTTAAGTACGGACACAAAAATGTTCAGAACGACGAGCCTATCGATGACGACATTCCTACCGACTAAACTTATTTTCAACTTTTTTGCAAAATGCTCTTGATTTTTTGAGAAGTTATGATAAAATAGATGTAGGGTTAAATTTATTCCCTGCTAAAAGTTTTTACGGAGGAATTTACAATGGCTTTCAAGATTAGTGACGAGTGCATCTCTTGCGGTGCATGTGCAGACGGTTGTCCCGTTTCCTGCATTTCTGAGGGTGACGGCAAGTTCGAGATCAATGCTGATGAGTGCATCTCCTGCGGTAACTGCGCAGACGTATGCCCTGTTGGCGCTCCCTCTGAGGAATAATTAGGAGTACATACTCCAAAGGGGTCGTTGCCTTGGCAACGCCCCTTTTTCCATAAAAGAACTAATACGGCAAAACGGAGCTATTATGCAGCTTAGAGAAAACGAAAGACTCGACTACGTGAACGACGATATCGAGCTGATACAAAATACGGACGGTCTGACATTCGGAACGGACGCCCTCCTACTTGCGGGATACGTAAACGGAAAATACGAGCGAGGCGCAGAGCTTGGCGGTGGAACGGGTATTATATCTATGCTTCTTTTGGCGCGAGGTAAGGTCAAAGATATTGACTGCCTTGAGATACAAGAGGAATACGCAGAGCTTATTGATAGAAACGCCGAGCATAACGGATTTAATGAAAAGCTTAGGTCAGTATGCACTGACGTACGCGAATACCGTCCCGAAAAGGAATGCGATATCGTGTTCTCAAATCCTCCATATATGAAAACGACGAGCGGAAGAGCAAACGCCTTTGACAAAAAAAATATCGCTCGCCACGAAGTTGCCGGAACGATCTATGATTTTTGCAAGGCCGGAGCTAAGGCTCTCAAATACGGCGGAGCCTTTACCGTAGTCTATCGTCCTGACAGGCTGATAGATCTTACCGATGCGCTTAGATGCGCGAGTCTTGAACCAAAGCGAATGACGTTTGTGCATGCAAACAACGATAGCGCGCCATCAATGGTGCTGATAGAAGCGAAAAAGGGCGGAAAATGTGGACTAAAGTTGACAAAACCGCTGATTATCTATAAAAATTCAGACAATAAGGAATACTCCGAGGATATGGCCTTCATTATGAATGAGGGACGATTCCCGAAGGAATTTATGGTATAAAAAATGGAACTGAACGAAAAGAACAAGGTGGAAAGCTCTACCCTATATCTTGTCGGAACCCCCATCGGAAATCTCGCGGATATGACCGAGAGAGCAAAAAAAGTGCTCTCGGAGGTCGACTTTATCGCCGCAGAGGATACGAGAAATTCTATGAGGCTGCTCTCATGCTTTGGAATACATGCAGAGCTTGTCAGCTACTACGAGCATAACAAACGCGAAAGCGGAGAAAGAATAATAGCAAGGCTTCTCGGCGGTGAATCCTGCGCTCTCATAACCGACGCGGGAATGCCCGCGATAAGCGATCCCGGCGAGGATCTCGTAAGGCTATGTGCAGAGTCAGGCATTGCGGTAAGAGTTGTGCCCGGCCCCTCTGCCTGCGTCAGCGCCCTCGCTCTCTCCGGACTTACTACAGCGAGATTTACCTTTGAAGGATTCCTCCCGGCGCAAAAGGGAGAAAGAAAAAAGAGACTTGACGCTCTCAAATCAGAAGAGCGCACCATGATATTTTACGAAGCGCCGCATAAGCTCAGAGCAACACTCGACGATATGCTTGATACCTTTGGCGGTGAAAGAAAGATCTCACTCTGCCGAGAGCTTACAAAGCTTAACGAAGAGTCCGAAAGGACTACCCTTTTAGGCGCTGTCGAGATCTATAAGAGTAGAGATCCGCGTGGTGAATACGTTCTCGTTGTAGAAGGCGGCGACGGTAAGGATGTCGAGGAAAATCCCCTGACCTCCCTTTCTCCCGAGGAGCACGTAACACACTACGAAAAGCTCGGTATGAAAAGAATGGACGCTATAAAGGCGGCGGCTAAGGACAGAGGAATGTCTAAGTCGGATTTTTACAAGCTTGTAATATAATATAAAGAAAGAGGTTGAGTCCTTTGCTTAGTTAAAGCGTTTGACTCAACCTCTTATGTTTCGGTTAGCTTTTTATTGACTTATTTAGCAACAAACTTCTCGATAGCGCTGAAGAACGGGGTTGCGTCATTGGTAGCCGCAACAACCTTGATAGGAGATGCAATATCAAGAGCAAAGATACCCATAATGGACTTTGCATCTACAATATATCTGCCCTGTACGAGATCTACGTCGTAATCAAGTGTAACAACTTCCTTAACGAAGTCTCTGATCGACTGTATGTCGCGAAGTAATATGTAAATTTCCTGCATTTTGGTTCTCCTTTAGATGTTTTACACCACAAGTATAGCAAATAAAAAAAGGTTTGTCAACGGATTTTTTGTCGATAGTAAGAGTTTTTTAGAAAATATTTTAAAATGTGTTGACTTTAATAAGGTTTTGTGGTAATATGATACACAGCGGACCATGTTGATGGGACAACGTCTTGTACAGAGAGCTGCCGTATGCTGAAAGCGCAGACCTGACGACCTATCGGTACCAGCCGCGAAGATGCCTTACCGCGTTTGGCGTGATATTTTTTGCGAACCGTTTGCAAAAAAAGTGATATACTCGCTATGCGAGTGTGATATATCCGTTAAAAACGAACGAAAAGGCATTTTACAATCCCATATTCAAGAGTTAAACGCTCGGGTGGAACCGTGCGGGACTTTACGTCCTCACCCCGAAAGACGATACGTCTTTTGTGGTGGGATTTTTTATTTTGCTGACTAAAAAACATATATTTGCATTACGCAAAAGGAGAAAAACAATGGCAAAGATCAATTTTGCATCCGGACACGTTTATGAGTCCGAAAGCGCCGTTTCCGTATACGAGGCGGCAAGAGCTCTCGAGATCATCTCAAGAGACGTACTCGCGGCAAAGGTTAACGGCGAGGTAACCGAGCTTTCTACCGTAGTTGAGGGCGAGGCTGACGTACAGCTTCTCACCTTCCGTGATCCAGACGGAGCAAAGGTATTCCGTCACACAGCGGCACACGTTATGGCGCAGGCAGTAAAGAGACTTTATCCCAACACCAAGCAGACCATCGGTCCCGCTACCGATACAGGCTACTTCCAGGACTTTGATTCCGAGATTTCCTTCACCCCCGATATCCTCAAGAACATTGAGGCGGAAATGAAGAAGATCGTTAAGGAAAATCTTCTTATCGAAAAGTTCACTCTTTCCAAGGCAGAGGCGCTTGAGCTTATGACCAAGCTTGACGAGCCCTATAAGGTAGAGAGAATTAACGATCTCGGCGACGACGCCGTGCTTACATTCTACCGTCAGGGCGAATACGTTGACCTCTGCGCAGGTCCTCATCTTCATTCTACCGGCGCTGTTAAGGCGTTCAAGCTCACACAGTGCACCGGCGCTTATTACAAAGGCGACCAGAACAACAAGATGCTCCAGAGAGTATACGGTATCGCATTCCCCTCTAAGGACGAGCTTAACGCATACGTTCAGCAGCAGGAGGAGGCTCTTAAGCGCGACCACAACAAGCTTGGCCGTGAGCTTGAGTTCTTCACAACCGTAGATTCGATCGGTCAGGGCTTGCCCATCCTTCTTCCTAAGGGAGCAAGAACCATTCAGCTCCTTCAGAGATGGGTTGAGGATACCGAGGAAAAGAGAGGCTACCTTCTCACCAAGACTCCCCTTATGGCAAAGCGTGAGCTCTACAAGATCTCCGGTCACTGGGATCACTACCTCGACGGTATGTTCATCATGGGAGATCCTCACGACGAGAGCAAGGAATGCTTTGCAATGCGTCCTATGACTTGTCCCTTCCAGTACCAGGTATACCTTAACAAGAAGCGCTCCTACAGAGAGCTTCCCATGAGACTCGGTGAGACCTCCACCCTCTTCAGAAATGAAGAGTCGGGTGAGATGCACGGTCTTATCAGAGTACGTCAGTTCACTATTTCCGAGGGTCACCTCGTTCTCCGTCCAGACCAGCTCGCAGAGGAATTTGCAGGCTGTCTCGACCTTGCTAAGTATTGCCTTGAGACCGTAGGTCTTTGGGAGGACTGTACCTTCCGCTTCTCTCAGTGGGATCCCGCGAGAACCGACAAGTACGAGGGTACTGCAGAACAGTGGAATGAGGCGCAGACCATCATGGGCGAACTTCTCGACAAGTATCTCGGTCGCGAGAACTACGTAATAGGTATCGACGAGGCTGCCTTCTACGGTCCTAAGCTTGATATTCAGTGCAAGAACGTATTCGGTAAGGAGGACACCATCGTTACAATCCAGATCGATATGCTCCTCGCAAAGAAGTTTGGTATGGAGTATACCGACAGAGATAATCAGATGAAGACTCCCTACATCATCCATAGAACCTCTCTCGGATGCTATGAGAGAACACTTGCTCTTCTTATCGAAAAGTATGCCGGCGCGCTTCCCCTTTGGCTCTCTCCCACACAGGTAACCGTTATCCCCGTAGTTGCTGATTTTGCTGACTATGCGGCAGAGGTAACCAACAAGCTCAAGGCTCTCGGTATCAGAGCAGAGCTTGATGACAGAAACGAAAAGCTCGGCTATAGAATCAGAGAGGCTCAGCTCTCTAAGGTTCCTTACATGGTAGTTATCGGAGCTGACGAGCAGGAAACCGGTAGCGTAACCGTAAGAGCGAGAGTTGAAGGCGAGGGCGGCAAGTTTACCGTTGACGAGTTCATCGCTAAGCTCACTCACGAAATCGAGACAAAGAAACACTAATTAAGCAACTAACGGCGGTTTTGACAACTATTATTAGCAAAACCGCCAAATAATAAAAACTTTTTTTGGAGGAGATATGATATATACCTTAAAAAACGATAAGCTTACGGTAAAAATCAATTCTCTGGGCGCAGAGCTGACCTCTGTAGTATCAAATACCGGATACGAATATATATGGCAAGGTAAAGAGTGGAGCAAGCACTCCCCCGTACTCTTCCCTATATGCGGCGGTCTACTCGACAACAAGTATATTTTCAAGGGACGCGAGTACCCTATGGGAAAGCACGGCTTTACAAGAGAGGCTGAATTTGAGCTTAAGGAATCCGACGATACAAGTCTTACCCTTGAGTTTGCGAGTGATGAGCGCACCCTCGCGGTTTACCCGTTTGAGTTCAAGCTTATCGCAACCTTCTCTATTTCGGACAACCGCCTTAACGCTACGTTCTCCGTAGTAAACGACGGAAAGCAGATAATGCCCTATATGTTCGGTTGGCACCCCGCTTTTACCCTTGGTGGTAGTCGCGAGATAGGATCATTCTACGTAACGTTTGAAGGAAAGAAGCAGCTACTCAGACATTCTCTTCAGAACGGACCGTTCGTCAATCCCTTCTATACGGCATATCCTCTCAAAGCAGGAAAATACTACCTCAATGAGGAAGAGATATACGCTAACGATACTATGATCTTTAAGGACGTGCCAAGCGAGGTTAAGCTTGCCGGCGGCTGTCAGAAAAGATCCGTTACGCTCTCATATAGCGAAAATCTCCCCTACCTTTGCATTTGGAAGTATCCATCCTCCGATGCGAGATTTATCTGCCTTGAGCCATGGTCGGATATCCCCTCTGACGGCGAGACCGCTGAGAACTTCCTCTCTCGCGCTATGTCGAGAATAAGCCCTTCCGAAAAAGAGGATTACGTATACGACGTTACCTTTGAATAAGCTTTAACTGTATAATATCCACAAGGGCTGCCTCATTTTACCATTTGAGACAGCCCATCTCTCACGGAGGAGAAATGAAAAGACTTTTAAAATATTTGTCGAGCTACAAAAAGGAGTGCGTACTCGGACCTTTATTTAAGATGTTTGAGGCGACTCTTGAATTGCTCGTCCCTCTCGTCATTGCCGCGATAGTCGACCGAGGCATAGGTGGCGGTGACGGCGGATTCGTTGTAAAGGCGAGTTTGTTCTTATTACTCCTTGGAGCTGTCGGACTCGGTTTTTCTCTGACCGCGCAATACTTCTCTGCCAAGGCGTCGGTAGGATTTGTCGGCAAACTTAGATATGCGCTCTTCGAAAAGGTTGGAACGCTTTCATACTCGGATATAGACGAGCTTGGAACATCCACTCTCATCACGAGAATGACGCAGGATGCAAGTAAGGTGCAAAGCGGTCTTAACCTCGCGTTAAGATTACTGCTCCGCTCTCCGTTTGTAGTGTTTGGAGCTATGATAATGGCGTTTACCGTAGATTTCAAATCAGCGCTTACGTTCGCGGCTGTAATTCCCCTGCTCTCTATCGTAGTATTCGGCATTATGCTAATAACAATGCCTCTTTATAAAAAGGCTCAAAGAGGTACGGACAAGTTGCTTTCAAGAACGAGAGAAAACCTCTCGGGCGTAAGAGTTATAAGAGCGTTCGGTAACGAGGACGAGGAGCTCTCCGCTTTTAAGGGAGAAAACGATATCCTTACCGCAATACAGCGCAGAGTTGGTAAAATATCCGCGCTTATGAATCCCCTGACCTACATTCTCATCAATATCGCTATCCTTTTACTTATTCACACCGGTTCGCTTCAGGTAGCGCGTGGCGATCTGACACAGGGACAGGTTGTAGCACTTTATAACTATATGTCGCAGATACTCGTTGAGCTTATCAAGCTTGCCAACCTGATCATAAGCATCACAAAGGCGCTTGCGTCAGCATCGAGAATCGCGGACGTATTAGACATTGAGACAAGTGAAAATATGGGAGATCTCACCATAGGTGAGAATACCGATGTTGCCGTAGAGTTCCGTAACGTATCTCTTACGTACACAAAGGGCGCCGAGCCCTCGCTGAGCGGCGTAAGCTTCTTAGCAAAAGCCGGCGAAACGATTGGTATAATCGGCGGTACCGGTTCGGGCAAAACTTCCCTTATCAATATGATCCCCGCCTTTTACAAAGCAAGTGACGGCGAGGTACTCGTAAATGGTGTTGAGGTATCAAAATACTCCCCCGATGCTCTCAGATCCAAAATAGGTGTCGTTCCGCAAAACGCAGTTTTATTCAGCGGCACTATCAGAGAAAATATGCTTTGGGGAAATGAATCCGCATCCGAAGATGAGATCCTCGAGGCTATCAAAGTAGCACAGGCATCCGACGTAGTGATCTCCAAGGGTGGATTAGATGCAAAAATAGAACAAGGCGGACGAAATCTCTCGGGTGGTCAGAAGCAACGACTAACCATTGCGCGCGCACTGGTAGGTGATCCCGAAATACTCATCCTCGACGACTCGGCATCCGCCCTCGACTACGCAACCGATGCGGCGCTCCGCAAGGCTATACGGGAGCTGAAGGGTGAAAGAACCATATTTATCGTATCGCAAAGAGCGTCATCGGTAATGCACGCTGACAAAATAATCGTGCTTGATGACGGAGAGGCGGTAGCCGTGGGCTCACACGACGAGCTTATCGCGACCTCATCCGTATATCGCGAAATATATGAGACACAGTTCGGGGAGGTGCAAAATGGCTAAGAAGATAGAAAAAGCGCGTCCCGGAACGATGAAAAAGGTTCTCGGATACATCGGAAAATACCGTTTACTCCTACCCATATCAATTTTTCTCGCGCTTGTAAGCGTTGCCTTAACTCTTTACGTTCCTACCCTTATTGGCGAAGCGATAGATCTTATCGCTTACGTAAACGAGCCTGAGGTGGGAAGTATCGATCGCATAACGGCAGTTCTCATTGAGGCCGGACTTTTGATAGTCGTAACGGCGCTTGCGCAATGGCTGATGAGCACGATAAACAACAAGATCTCATTTGGCGTAGTGAGAGATATAAGAAACGACGCTTTCGGAAAAATTGAGGCGCTCCCTCTTTCCTACGTAGACAAAAAGGCTCACGGAGATATTGTATCGCGCGTTATAAACGACGCGGATCAGTTTGCCGAGGGACTTTTGCTCGGATTTACACAGCTGTTTACGGGCGTTCTTACCATCGTTGGTACACTCGCGTTTATGATCTACCTCAACTGGGTAGTAGCTGTAGTAGTCTTTATCCTGACTCCCCTTTCGCTGTTTATCGCAAGATTTATCGCAAGTCATACGTACAGTATGTTTAAGGAAAGATCAGAATGCGAGGGCGCGGCAACAGCATACATTAATGAAATAATCGGAAACGAAAAGGTAGTTAAAGCATTTTCACGTGAGAAGAACGCGCTTGAGGGCTTTGGCAAAATCAACGCAAAGCTCGAAAAAGCATCCTTAAAGGCTATATTCTTCTCTTCCCTCACAAATCCCACAACGAGATTTGTAAACTCGGTGGTATACGCCGCAGTAGCTCTCGTAGGCGCTCTTATGGCTATCCCCTCAATCAATCCCGGCACCGTAATCGCTCTGGTGAGCGTGGGCGAGCTTGCCTGCCTTTTATCATACGCAAATCAGTATACAAAGCCTTTCAATGAAATCTCAGGCGTACTTGCCGAGTTCCAAAACTCACTTGCCTGCGCATCGAGAGTATTTGAGCTTATTGAAGAAAAATCCGAAATCCCGGATAGCCAGGACGCCACCGTCCTAACTGACGTTAAAGGTGAGGTAAGTCTTAAGGATGTTTCATTCTCATACGATCCCGAAAAGCCGTTGATCGAGGAATTGAATCTCGACGTAACGCCGGGCATGAGAGTGGCTATCGTAGGACCCACGGGTTGCGGTAAAACGACGCTCATCAATCTGCTTATGCGTTTTTACGACGTCAACGGCGGATCTATCTGCGTTGAAGAAAACGACGTTCGAAAGATAACGCGAAAGTCCCTGCGCGAAAGCTACGGAATGGTTCTGCAGGACACATGGTTAAGAGCGGGCACCGTAAAAGAAAATATCGCTATAGCAAAGCCCGACGCTACCGACGAGGAAATAATCGCGGCGGCAAAGGCGGCGCACTCGCACAGCTTTATCAAACGACTGAAGAACGGATATGATACTATGCTCGGCGAAGGCGGCGAAGGACTCTCACAGGGTCAAAAGCAGCTGCTTTGTATAACGAGAATCATGCTCTCTATACCTCCAATGCTAATACTGGACGAGGCTACGTCATCTATAGATACGAGAACGGAGATCAGAATACAAAAGGCATTCCTTGAGATGATGAAGGGGCGCACAAGCTTTATCGTAGCGCATAGACTCTCTACTGTAAAGGGCGCGGATATTATCCTCGTAATGAAAAACGGCCGCATAATCGAAAGCGGTAATCACGAGAAGCTCTTAGCAAAGGGCGGATTCTATCGCGAACTTTATGACAGCCAATTTGCGCACTGATTGATTTTTTAACACACCGATAATTATTGACTAAAGGTCAGTAGTTTGTCGGTGTGTTTTATCTTTAAATATTATACTTGCGTAATTTTTCTTATAATACTTGAATTGGTAAAAAATATGTGGTACAATATATTTGTAAAGGTATGCTTATTATCCAAGACAAACTGACTTTTAGTATAATAAGATATCCAATACCAAACGGAGAAAAGTTTATGAACAGTACCGTACATAAAAGGATATATAAAACAGTGCTTGAAGCTCTAGCAGGCAATCCCCTTTCCCACAAGGAATTAATAGATGAGGCTATATCGAGACTGTATCAAGGAATAGACACGGACGGTCAGGTCGGTGAATTTACCGAGATACGTGGAATGATAGGCGCTGTTATATCAGAAATGAAAAGCGACGGCGTAATACTTTTAGATAACGGCGCGTATTCGGTAGGCGCGGACGGACCGATACCGTTACGTCTTGAGGGCTGTGAGAAGGAAATACTCGCCCTGCTCTCTCTGGGAGCTATCCCAAAGGCAAAGATACGAGAGCATCTCAGATGTGTTTTCAAAACCGATCTGACACCGAGCAATGCTGACGACCGTATACTCTTTAACTATATGGGGCAGATCTTGCGCCGACTTATCGACACGGGAATAATCGAGCTTAGCGAGGGAGTATACTCACTCAAGGCGCAGACACGAGCAGATATAGCAAATCTCAACGAGATGGCTGCGCTTAAGAATGAATTTCTCACCAGGTTACACCGAAAGGGCGGCGAATTCTTCGAGCATTATATTCTTACGCTCCTAAAAAAGAATGAGGAATATTACGGAAAAACAGTCACCGAGTGCCGTACTACCGGCGGCGCGTTTGACGGAGGCGTAGACGGAATTATCAAAACCATCGATCACCTCGGTTTCAAAGAAACCGTGCTTATCCAAGCTAAAAACCGTACGGATATGACCGCGGAAACAACCGTCAGAGGATTTCTCGGCGCCGTATACGCAAACGGAGGAACAAAAGGGATTTTTGCTACCACGTCGGATTTTCATCCGAGCGCAAAGCTATTTCTTTCCTCTATAAATAATTGTGTGGGAATCAACGGCGATGACATATTCAAAATGGCTGTAAAAAGACTTTACGGCATACGTAAAAAGAGTGGAAAGCTCGTAGTAGATAACAAAATTTTGTAATCAAATATAATGGAGAATAAAAATGACTGTAAAAGAAACAAAAGAAAGAATTGAAGCCGAGCTTAAGGCGGTAGCGGAAAGCTTTGGCAAAGCATCCTCTCTCGTAAAGTACGACGTAGAGGTAGAGGTAAATATGATTGAGGGCGCGCCCGAGGACGTAACCTACGTGTTCGGCTCTCTTTCCATCGGTCCCGAGGGCTGTGAGGATGCGGACAGACTCTATCTTCCCCTCGACGCAGAGCTTGACGACGATGACATTGTGGACGAGACCAAGTTTGAAGAGAATCTCGAAACCTTCAAGGCTAAGGCGTTTGAGATCAGAGACAGAATTCTCGCCTGCGACAACTATAACGCAGAGGCTGTGGCAATCATTGAGGAATTTGATCGCGATATGGATGAGAAGTATCGCGCAGAGCTTGAAAGACTCAACTACGTTGCCAAGAGAAATCTCACTATCGCGGCAATCGCGGCGGCAGGAGCAGCTGTACTTGCAATAATCGTACTCGTTATCGGAAAGCTCGGCTGAGGTGTGATATGACGGTATATGAGGCTGTAGAAAAAATGCAAGCGACCGTCCTCGCGGCGAAGGATCGACTTGAGGGAAACGGCTTTATCATGTCGGTAGAGACCGAATATATGAATTCAATGCTCAAAACCGTTACCGATGTAAATAAAGCGAAGTACGTAACCGTTGCCCTTATCGTCGGAGCAAAGGACGGCAAGGAGGGTGACGAATACTGTATGTCGCTCGGCGCTCAGATCAATAGAAAAAGCGTAAACGACGCGGAACTGGACACTAACGTTGAAAGCTACGGCAAGATGGTTGACGAAGCCATTGATACTCTCGAAAAATACGAGAACAAGGACGAGGGACTCGCGCATCTTACCGAAAAGGCGAACGAGGAATATCAGAAGCTCCTTGCAAAAATAAAGGAGGAGCAGGATAAGAGCCGCAGAATATCCAGAATTATAAACATTGTTTTTATCGCCGGTATTGCTCTGCTCTTTATCCTCACGCTGTTTAAAAAGTAATATGGCGCTCGATTTTTCTAAATACACACCAAAAAAGCCTTCCAACTGTGAGAGCTGTGAATTTTATACCTACGACGAATATACCGAGGAGTATTCCTGCTCACTCAGTCTCGACGAGGATGAAATGTCAGACTTTCTCGGAGGTAACACAAAGGGCTGCAAATACTACCGCTTTTACGACGAGTACAAGAGCGTACACAAGCAGATATGATTTAGGCATTTTTGATAAAGGCGATACTCTGATTTTGGTAAGAGTGTCGCCTTTATTGTCGTTTTTATGAAAAAATTGAAAAAATTTTATATTTCGCACTTGAGGATTTACGAGCATTTGCGAGAAAACAAGAGAAAACGAGAGCTTTGGTTTTCTAAATCAAATTCTTGCAAAAAAAGTTTCAAAAACCCATTGACATTTTAAGGGTACTGTGATATAATAAACAAGCTTGAAAAAAGACTTGTATGGAAGTTATCCATACGAAATCACAAATACGGAGGAAAATCAAATGTCCACATTTATGGCTAACGCTAACAACATCGAGCGCAGATGGTTTGTTATCGATGCAGCAGGTCAGCCTCTTGGTAAGACCGCAGTTAAGGCCGCTAACATTCTTCG
>JAZOUM010000114.1:0-13225 GCA_045658205.1 Eubacteriales bacterium
GAGAACTCTATGGGTGCTACTCCCAAGAACTAATTGTTAACTATCTGATGATAACAAAGGGGCTGTCACATGAGTGGCAGCCTTTTTGCGCCTGTTTGCTTATATATAATTAACTCATATATAACTAATAGGAAGGAATTCTACCCAAAATTGTATTTTTTAAGAATAAACACTTTATATGCGATTACATCTTGTAAAATGTCAGAAAATATGTTAGAATTATACGGTAAAATAAAAGTACAAGTAAAACGGAGAATGAGATGAAAAAGGTAATAGCTTTGATCTTCGTTTTGATGTTGTTATTAACAGGTTGCGACATCATCGAAGAAAACAATTCGGATCTTAGTTTCTTAGAGGGATTAATAGATATCGGTCCCGCAAATACGGATTCTGCTCAGGATGAATCCGAGCACAACTACGTAGAGACGATATTAGCTCCTACATGTGAGAGCGCAGGATATACTATATGTACCTGCTCTATTTGCGATGATGCATACGTTACAGACGTAGTAGAAGCAACCGGTCACACCGAGGTGCCTATACAGGACAAAGCCGCAAATTGTACCGAAGACGGATCTATCGGCGGAACTATCTGCTCGGTATGTGACAAAATACTCACTCAACCCACCAAGCTTTCCGCTCCCGGTCATAAGTATGATACAGCAGTAACTCTTCCTACATGTGAAGATAATGGCTATACTACATACAACTGCACAATTTGTGATTATGAATACGTAGGGGACGAGATTAATGCTAACGGTCACGATTATAACATAGAGGTAACTCTTCCCTCTTGCGTGGAGGGTGGATACACCAAATACAGCTGCACTGCTTGTAACTATGAATACATAGGTGATGAAGTCGAATCCAAAGGTCACACCGAGGAACTCATTCCCGGTACTAAGCCTACCGAAGATACCGACGGTCTCACCGACGGTAAAAAATGCTCCGACTGCGGAACAATTCTATTAGAGCAAGTTACTATTCCCGCAAAAGGACATACATACGTAAGCGTGGTAACTCCCCCGACCTGTACATCAGACGGTTATATCACCTATACCTGCGAAGACTGTGGTGATAGCTATCAATCCAACATTGTTAATTCGCTTGGTCATACCGAAATAACACTTGATGGAAAACAGCCGACCTGTACATCTACCGGCTTAACAGAAGGTAAACAATGCTCGGTTTGCAAGGTTGTCACAGTAGCACAGCAAAGTGTTGCCGCTTTAGGTCATACCGAGACAACACTCAAAGGCAAAGATGCTACGTGTACATCCGACGGTCTGACGGAGGGAAAAAAATGCTCTGTTTGTGGCGTGATTACAAAAATCCAGGTTACGATAAAGGCTACAGGACATAGCTGGCTTCCTGCCACCGTTACAGCTCCTAAAACCTGCCAAATCTGCGGCGTAACCGAGGGCGATAAGCTCCCCTCGACGCCATCTGAAACAAATGAAACTCTTTACGTACACTATATCGACGTTGGACAAGGCGATAGCATTTTAATAAAGATTGGCGACTGCGATATCCTTATCGACGGTGGAAAGCCGGCTTATGGATCAACAGTTTCCTCATATTTGAAAAACCAGAACGTTGATGACATAGAGCTGATGATAAACACTCATTTTGACGACGATCATTACGGAGGACTCAACCAGGTGCTCGCAGACTTTGTCGTCGAGGACTTCTGGTGCTCCGGCTATGAAAAGAGTAACAATTCGATTACCAAATTTAAAGCCAACGTAACGAAAGAAGGACTTGAATTAAAAACTCCTGCCACAGGTACAGTATATACGTATCAGGAGGTAACACTTACTGTTATCTACAATGGTGACGGCGCATCATCCTCTAACGATTCTTCAATCGTCGTTATGCTTAAGTACGGCAGCTCAAAGTTCTTGTTTACCGGAGATATCGGTCAGAATGTAGAAAGCAAGCTTGTAAGCTCGGGCGCAGACCTTAGCTGTGACGTGCTTAAGGTAGGTCACCACGGAAGCAGAACGTCAAGCACCTCAAGTTTCCTCAAGGCTACCGGCGCAAAGTATGGTGTTATTTGTGTTGGAGCAGATAATACCTACGGTCATCCGACGTCTACAGCTCTTAATAACCTCGCGGCTGCCGGAATTTCCGTATACAGAACGGACAAAAACGGTGACGTAGTATTCTCTACAGACGGCACCAATTTAACTATTCCCGGCGGTGACGTTGTCACAGCAACGGCTTATTCGGCAAGAAAATCAACGCTTAACAGCTCGTACGATATGCCAAAGAAAAACTATAGCTATTATATTGTAATCGCATTAGTAGATTACAAATCAGCTAAATACATCTAACTTTTTAGTCCCCTCCGTATGAAAGCGGCGGGGACTTTTATCATATAAAAGCGGTGGGCACTTCTGCCCACCGCTATATTTTTATCTAATTATTCTTTGATTTTGAGTTCATCACCGCAGACGCACTGCTCGGGAAGTCCCAAGATGCTTCTGATAAAGTTAATAATCATATTGATGAATTCCTCAAATGCATTTTTAGCTACACACTCGTCGTGATTTTTTTCAGGAGTGTCATCAACTTCGGGTGTAACCTCGGTATCAGGCGCGGGTGTGGGCTCGGGGAGCTTTTCACCCTCGGTTGCGCCGCATACCTCACAGGTCTTGGGAGACTCTGTGGTAGCATCATTCCAGCTATGTCCTTGTGCAAATCCTGTATTAGGAATTGTATCAAGTGTGCCGCAGCCGTTGTCACAGGAAGCGGTCTTTGTACCATCCTCGGTGCAAGATCCGTTTCCGTCTGCAACGTAATCGGTGAAGATATGCTCAAGAGCTTCACCATAGAACTCACCGCAATCATCGCACTTCTTAGGCTCAAGACAAGTTGCATGACCACCGTTATGACCTCGAGCCTCTATGGTAAGAGTTGTACGTGTAAGCTCGGCGTCACATACAGTACAGTAAACAACCTCATCAAGACTACCGATATTAATACAATCGGGAGCAACGACGTTCTCCTGAACGGGTGCGCCGGAAGTATGACCAAGAGCCACAATCTCTTCTTGTGCGATGAGAGTTTCGCCACATAGAGTACACTTAGTACCATCGGTAAGACCTGTCTCGGTGCAAGTAGGAGTCTTGCCTGCTATTGTCTCTTCGGTGTGTCCGATAGCATCAATAACGGTCTGCTCTACGGTAGTAACACCGCATACGGTACACTTCTTACCCTCAGTAAGACCTGTGGTAGTACATGTAGGAACTACCATATATTTATAACATCAACTTCAATCACATTTTGTGCTTTTCTACCTATTACACCAACAAATTCTACCTTTTATACAAATTTATCAATACAAATCTACATCATTTGATACGGTAATTTTACCTTAAAAATCTTGTTTTGCTACGTAACAACAAAAAAAGAGAGAGTATACTGCGCAAATCAATGCCGATACTCTCTGCTTATTTTTGTTTGTTTTATAACGATAAAAAGCGATTAATGCTAATTAATATTTACATTACTCCTATAAAGAAAGAGATTTCATCATTACTGAATGGAGATGAAATAGCGATATCTTCGCCACTCGACATGATAAATGCTCCATCAAGCCAAACTGCGCTAACATCCAGAAGCTTATTTTCATCAAAGCTTTCGTCTATCATAACGGAATATGCTTGAATAGCAAGATCCGCGCAGGTTTTTTCGGATGAGGCAAGAAGTAGCTCCGATAATGCGCCTACGTATTTTCCCGTCTCAACGTCTATTATCCTGTGCGCGCTTTCTCCGTTCGAGTACATATAAAAATCCGTTACATCCTTGTCTGATGTAGGATATGTTTTAAGGATACAAGTAGACATGTTGCCACTATAAGCAACGTCGCAAACGGGATATACTGTATCCCCGCTCTTCGCGTTGAATGAGTATTTGTATTCCCTGTCTCGGATATCCAAATTTCTCGAATATCCATCGTAAGATGCTATCGCCCCGTATTCAAATCCCGCGTCCTTCAAGGAATCAGCAACAGCATCCACCACAAACGCGTTTTCAAGAACACCAAGATCAATATATCTGGTAAAACCATGCTCCTTCGCAAATTTTGAATATTCCTCGGACACGTAAAGTTTTACCGTGTTATTATCAATAAATTCAAGCCTTATCGCTTCTCTATCACGAGCAAACTCACAAGACGCTGTATTAATTGCGCCTATTTCCTCATTCTTTTTTGGGTCGGCATCCAAGGCATATCCATCTATGTCACATGAAAATAATACGTCGTATAATTCCATAGATATACCGAGATAATGTTGTCCTGCCCCTTCGCTATCCATTTTTTTCAAAGCCGAATAAAGAGAGGAGTCGATCTCGATTTCCTCGTTAGGATGCGAATTTACATAATAGAGATTTTTTACTCCGACATATTCGGTGTCCGCAGAGAAAAGTCGGCAATACTTATTGAGCGCCTCCGTGTAAACCTCACGAACTCTGCGATATTCTGCCGAGGCGGATGCGCCGGAAGCGCCAATATCATAATTCAGCACAAAAAAGTCGGAAAAAGCTGAATTTTCAGCTTCAATTTCATAATATCCCTTTTCTGTACCAAGAAGCTTTACTGCCGAAAAAGCGAGTAAGAATATACCAAGCGCAAGAAAAGCCGCGATTAGTACTATTCTTAGTCTTTTATTACTCTCCGAAAGCTCGGCTTTCAATACCGGCTTAACAGAAGGTCTATTATCTTTTGCGTGTTTTCGCATTTTTATCCCCAATTAATAAGCATTGAAAGAAGTCCGAGACCGAATATACCAAGGATAGACCCCAATGTTATAAGTCCCGCGATAGCGCCCTTCTTGCACGCCTTATAGTTTCTGATGTGCTTATGTTTTTTAAAAATAGCACCGGCGATAAAACCTAAAGGAGCTAAGAAGAATGACGCGAGAGTATACCACTTACTACCGGTGTCGTGTAAAGGAGTGTCGAGAATAAACTCACCTGAAGGAAGCTGATCGTCTCCCTCTTCCACCTTAATATCGGCATCGGTATCATTGATGCCCTTGATAATTACCGAGCGTAACGCTTCACCGGACTCACGAATAGCACGATACTCCTCTATCTCCTTTTCATTTCCATAAACGAAATGATTGTTTCCGATATCTACGAGACTCGGCTTATCTACCGAATAATCATGAACCGAAGGATCATAGGTAAAGAGAATCTTATCCTTCTCAAGCTTAGGATCCGGAATAGGAATAGCGGAGATAAGAGATCTTGTATACGGATGCATCGGGAACTTGAAAAGCTCCTCAGCCTCTGCTATCTCCACGATATCACCCTTATATATAACGCCTATTCTATCGGAAATGAATCTTACGATGGAAAGATCGTGCGCTATAAATAGATAAGTAATATTGTTTTCCTTTTGGAACTTTTTGAGCAAGTTGAGTACCTGCGCACGTATAGACACGTCAAGAGCCGATATAGGCTCATCGGCTACTACAAGCTCAGGCTCCATTACCATCGCTCTCGCAATACCGATTCTCTGTCTTTGACCACCGGAAAACTCGTGAGGATATCTTGTGAGATGCTCGGGTAAGAGACCAACCTCTTTGATCATATTCTCTACCTTTGCGATTCTATCGGCATCATCCTTAAAAAGATGGAAGTTATAAAGTCCCTCGGAAATTATATAAGCTACGGTAGCGCGCTCGTTGAGAGAAGCTGCGGGATCCTGGAAGATCATCTGCACGTTTCTTATAACTTCACGTTCAAGAGACCTTGGTATCTTACCGGATATCTTAACACCCTTGTAATCAATTTGACCTGCAGCGCAAGGATTGACGCGAATTACCGCTCTACCAATAGTAGTTTTTCCCGATCCGGACTCGCCGACAAGAGAGAACGTCTCACCTCGATATATATCAAAGGATGCGTTTTTGACGGCTCTTACCGCTCTATCTCCCTTACCGAAGGTTATATCAACGTTTTTGAGAGAAACAAGTATCTCCTTGCCATTCTCATCTACGGGACCATTCTTTGGAAGGTGCTTTTCCGAAGCCTTCAAAAAATTTTTATTAAGTTTCATCTAAAAAGCACCTCCAATCAACAGGATTTACCGATATTAAACGTATTTAGAAGCTTTTCGTGAGTATTTTCAAGAATAGCCGGCTTCTCTACCTTAGGCGCTCTTGGATCGAGCAACCAGGTCTTAGCGTAATGTGTCTCGCTGATCTTAAACATAGGAGCCTCCATAAGAGTATCCAGCTTAAGACAGTAAGGATTTCTCGGAGCAAATGCATCTCCCTTTATCTCATTATAGAGAGAAGGCGGTGTTCCCGAGATAGAATACAGCTTGGTATTACGCTCTGCGAGCTGAGGAAGCGATGACAAAAGCGCCCACGTATACGGATGCTTCGGATCGTAGAATACATCCTCAACTGTACCAAGCTCTACTATCTGACCTGCGTAAAGCACAGCTACTCGCTCCGCGATATTAGCAACGACGCCAAGGTCATGAGTTATGAATACGATAGTGTAATTGAATTCCTTTTGCAGATCCTTGATTAACTTTAAAATCTGCGCCTGGATCGTTACGTCAAGAGCCGTTGTAGGCTCATCGCAAATAAGTATTTTAGGCTGACAGGACAAGGCTATAGCGATAACTATTCTTTGTCTCATACCGCCGGAATACTGGAATGGGTAATCATCGTATCTTGCCTCGGCATTAGGGATACCTACCTTTTTCATAAGCACAAGAGCACGTTCCCTTGCCTCAAGCTCGGTACAGCCCTGATGCTTGATAATTATTGAAGATATCTGCTTACCTATGGTAATTATAGGGTTAAGCGAGGTCATAGGATCTTGGAAGACCGTTGCGATCTTTTTACCTCTTATCTGGCTCCAGTCCTTCGCATATTTTACCTCCGCAAGATTTACTGTACATCTTCCGTGAAGTATATCGTCATCGCTGTAGCCTTGATATTTTACTCTGAACACGACGGTTCCAAATACCGAGTTTTTAACCTCATCCGAGTCAAGATCGACGCCAAGGATCATAGCCTTCTTGATTGCGCCGATGAGCTTGAACATAAACTTTAATCGAGAAATGAGATCGTATCTACCAACGGAAAGATATACCTCCTTAGCGAGAACGAGGTTTCTTTTAACCGTTTCCTCACTAACCTCACCGGAGCAAAGCTCCTTATACTTTTCCTTGAGCAAGGAGAGCTTTTCGGCATAAGCATCGTTGTAGGATTTATCCGAATCTGCGGCAGTCTTTTTTGTCTTGAGAATATTTTTCTTCTCTTTTTCAAGGTCGACGATTTGCTTAGCGTACGCCTTAATCTTAGCTTCTGCCTCGTGATAAACATCTTTTTCTTTATATCTATCAAGAGTTTGCTTTTTATTAAACAGCTCTGTCTTTTGATAATTTAACGTGTCGATAGCTGATTGAATACGGTTATAATCATCGTCACTAAGCTCATATCTCTTGCGATTCTCTGCCTTGAGCGCCTCAATCTCCTTATAAACATCAGCGCCGAGCTCAAGTCTCGAATACTTGTTAATAAGCATGTGCGCCATATTCAATAGCTTTTCATCAAACTTTCCTACTCTTACATTGGTTTCGGAAAGATCATCGTCATCAAATATGATCGAGCCCTCGCTAATAAATCCATTCTGATCAAGCATACCGGCGAAGGTCTTTGTAAATACCGATTTACCGGAGCCCGACTCACCTACTATGGCGATAGATTCATTTTCATAAAGGTCTAAAGAGATTCCTCTTATGGCGGTAAGAACTCTGCCGCGCACACGGAATTTTACCTTCAGATCCTTTATTTCAAGTAGTTTTTTCTTATTTTCCATAGCAGCCTCCTCACATGTGAGTTCTCGGATCGGATGCGTCACCGAGATTCTGACCAACTACGTAAAGCGCAACGGTTATAATAGAAGCCACAGCAACAGGTGTCCAGAATTCAAAGCCCCATCCACTGGTAACCATTGCGTTCTGAGACGCCTCGATCAGCTTACCGAGTGACATATCGGTAAGTCCCATTCCTATGTAGGAAAGGAATACCTCGTAAGATATATACGAGGGTATCTCCGTCGCCATCAAGGTAACGATAATCGACGTCATAAACGGAAGGATATTCTTGGTTGCGATACGCCATATAGGAGTACCGAGACATCTTGAAGCAAGATTGTACTCTCTGTCACGTATAATAATAACCTGCGTTCTGATGAAATAAGCGATAGCCAACCAACCGGTAACCGTCAGAGCAAACACCATTGACCAGAACGTAGCGGACATTATAAGCACGATAACCGACACAAGAAGTATGTACGGTACATTAGCAACGATGTTATAAACCTCGGTCATTATCACGTCGACCTTCTTGGAAAAGCCCCAAATAGCGCCGATAATTACACCTATCGTCATATTGACAATAGCGCACACAAGAGCGAGCGAGATCGAAATGCTTGAGCCATACCAGATAGAATCAAACGTAGATTCACCCGAAGCTCCCGAACCGAATATCCACTTAAGCTTAAATCCAAACTTCTGAATCGCATCGCCGGGTCGCAAATGCTTGGCGGAGGAATCAAGAAGATTGATGTAAGGATCGTACTCCGGATCATAATTGATGATCATGGGATAAACGTATGTAAACAGGATAAGAATTCCAAGCACGGAAAGTATTATGATGTTTAATTTATTTTTAAAGAATACGCGGAATACCGACTGCCAGTAAGAATATCTCGGAGCGGTTATACGCTCGGATTCAAGCTCGTCGTTATCCACTCTTTCGAAGAGCTCCTCGTCAGACAGACCGAGCTCTTTAAGATCTATAAGCTTTTCTTCCATCTCACTTCTCCCTCTTCGTAGTAAATGAAATTCTCGGATCAACCAGGCTCATAAGGATATCACCAAGAATGATTGAAACAACCGATAATAATGCGTAGAACATTGTTACGCCGACGATAACTGCGTTATCGTACTTATTTATTGCCTCGGTAAGCAAATTACCTGTTCCCGGAACAACGTAGACGCGCTCTGTAATAATCGCGCCGACCAATGCGCCAAGCACACTGCCGGGAATTCCGTGAACTATGGGAATTATTGCGTTTTTAAGAATATGCTTAGAGAATATCTCGCCCTCCGAAAGACCGCCTGAACGAGCGAACTTAACATAATCGGAGTTCATCTGATCGATCATATAGCGTCTGAGCCACTTCATCAACGAAGCAATCGAAGGAAGCGCCAAAGATACTATCGGAAGTATGTACATAAGCCACGTCTTGTTTTGCAGATCAAACCTCGTAGGAAGTCCTATTGCCCCGCCTATCGCCTTGAATAAGAAGATATAAGCAAGGGACGGAACTGCGATTATAAATACGATGTATACAGTACCGAGCTTATCAATGAGAGTATCCTTTTTAAGAGCTATAAGCGTACCGAGTGGTATAGCGAGAATATAAGATATAGCAACCGATATGATACCTATAATAAACGAGAATCCTATCTTGGAAATGCTGTCCTTGTGTAACGTTATTGAAGTATAATCATCAACAAAGCAGTTCTTTGTAACCATAGTACCGTTTTCCAAAGATTCCGGAATATAGACCGCGGAATGTAAATTATCTGCACTATCGTTTACATATCCCGTAGGATAATGCACTGTTGAGTTCTTAAATCCACCTTGCGAGGAAGTCATAGTATCAAATACGTCTATACCGTTGTTAACGCTGTATGACTTACCTAAGCTGATGGTAAATAAGTTCTGATGAACGTATGGGAAGTTGGAATCAAAGTATAAAATATACTTATGACGCGTTCCGTTACCCATTATCGCGGGAGAGAATTTTTCACCGCCGTATACAGGATCATAGAGCGTAAAGGTAAGTCCTCTTTCGCCTACGTCCTCTTTTACATAATGGATATTGTCAACTGTTACAATGCCGGAAACGTAATCCCAAAGTCTCTTGATTACAGGAGTATCCTTTGTAGCGTAAAGTCTGGGCTGTCCACCCTCCTTATACTTTTTAGTTCCGGGCATATAATCACCTGGAAGTCTGACGATCTCATATCCCTTTTTCTCATATTCAGCTGTAAATTTAGCAATCATCTCCGCGACAGCAGGAGTATCTAAGGAGCCATCCTTCTTACCACCGATAGTGGAAACAGCAGCATGCTCCTCAAGCGTCCACCCCTCTGACTCCGCTACCTCCTTGAGATAATCGGTGTATGGAACGTAGTCAAGATATCCGTACTTTTCCCAGGTTTGCATTTTATATATTTCTTTGTTGTTGCTCTTCTGCTTTTGATATATACCATCCGTGGCAAATATCAAATTTCTGTCCAAGCACGTATATATCAGCAACATTACGACAGCGACAACGATCACTACCGATATAAGACCGCGCAGAATACGGCCAAGCAAATATTTTGTCATAATTTAAATTCCCTTTTAAAGGCACGATAAGAGGATGAGTAAAACCCACCCTCTATCGTTTAATTAATTATCTTGACTGAATACAAACAGGTATTAGAAGATACCGATGCACTTAGTCATATATCCCATGTATGCGGGAAGGAAGGTATCAAGGTAGGTCTGAGGATCGCCGTAATCAGGGCCCCAACCGGAAAGGTCGTACATATCGTAGTTTGCCTGATCGCCGGTGTATGTGTCATAACCTGCGTAGTACCACTCGTCAGCATTGTTACAAGCAACGAGATTGATCTTTACCTTACCCTCAAGAGCGGTCTCAATAGACTGCTTATAAGCGTTTTCCTTGTTCTTCCAGGTCGCGCTGATCATAAGAGTGGGAACGTCGATATAGATAGGATTCTCCGCGGAAACCTCAATACCGATAGCCGCGAGCTCTTCGATCGCCTTAGCAAGTTCTGCCTTAGCGTTATCAACATTGTACCAACCATCGAAGCCGTCGGAAGAGCCTACACCACCGTCAGCGGTAGGATCCCAAACCTTGATCTTAACGCCGTCAGCATCAATCTGATCCTGCATGATCTTACCGTACATAGTACCTGCGGGATATGTCTTATCAACACCGTTAATCTTAACGGTTACGTCCTCAGTAAGAGATACGAAGTTACCGGGTGTATAGGTGTTACGAAGCGAGTTATACTTAAGATCCTCACCAACGCCCTGAGCATTGTATGTTGCTCTATCGGTTGCGAAGGAGATAGCGCGTCTGAAGCTTGCGTTACGAAGAGCAGCGATAGTTCTGGTCTGCTCTGCCTCGCTCTTAGGAGAAGGAATAGCGCCGTCATTGTAGTTAGCGTGAGACGCACGGTTTACGTTGTAGAATGCCATGAAGGATGTTGCGTCGGTAGAAGATACATATCCGTAAAGATCGAAGTATGTCTTATCGGTACCGGGAACAATGTCCTTTCTTGCCTCAACAAGAGCGGAAGCGTTAAGTCCTGCACCGTCAAGAGCGCCGGTCTTCATATCCTTGTAGCCTCTGAGAACGTCTTCACCGTCATCATAGAGCCAAGTAATTGTGCTAAGCTTGATATTATCCTTGTTCCAATAGGAAGCGCTCTTAGAGAATACTATAGAGTTCTTAGCGGTATTGGAAGAAATGGTGTAAGGACCGCAGTATGCGATGGAATCGGGGCCCTTAGCGTAAGCATAGGTCTCAGCAGCAGCATCGTATGCAGCGCCGAAGGTACCGCCCTTAGCAACGTAGTAGTCACGGCTCATAGGAGCGAATACGCCGTATCCAAGGTAGGTAAGGAAGTAAGAGGTGGGCTGACAAAGAGTGTAGGAAACCTCATTGGTATCCGCATTTGCCTTAACGCCAACCTGTGCGAAATCGGTAACGGTTCCATCGATGTACTCGCTTGCGTTAACGATGAGTCCCTGAACGAGGTACTCAAGTCCGCCTGCTGCATCAAGCATGTGCTGGAAGCCGGCTACAAAGTCATCAGCCTTAACGTCAGCAACCTTGTTGCCCTGAACGTCTGTCCAGATAGCGCCGTCTCTGATCTTGAATGTGTAGGTGAGTCCGTCATCGGATACTGTCCAGCTCTCTGCAAGAGCGGGCTTAAGGTTACCCTCGGAATCATATTCTACAAGACCGTCATAAGTATTTACAAGTGCCTCGGAGTCAACCGCCTTGGATGTTGCGAGAACATCCCAGTTGGAAGGATCGGAGGTATATACAAGAGTGTAGCTGTCCTTAAGAGTATATCCATTAGTGATAAGGAAGTTTTCTGCCCAAGCAGCGTATGTGCCGGTGCTCTTAAGCTCCGCCCACTTTGCCTTCATTGTGTCTCTGTCAGTAGAGGTAAGAGGCTCTGTAGCTACGAGAGCGTTGTGATATCTGTAAGAATCATTACCCCAAAGAGCGAAAGGAACGGTGTAAGGAGCTACGCGGGAAATAGCATAGTTACCACCGTTAGAATAAATAGGAAGCATAACGGCAGCCTCCATAAGCTTTGCCTCGGCGATAGCCATAAGAGCGTATCTCTTAGAAACGTTCTTCTCAGCCTTTGCTAACTCATAAGCAGCATAGAAATCACCGAGAATGTCATCATAGATCTTTTGTGACTTTTCGTCATAGTCTGTGTACTGTGCGTAAGGATCAACGTAGGTTATGGGATCCTTGCCATCGTCATTATTCTTCTTTTTACAAGAAGCGAGGCAGGTAAACGCCATTACCATTACGAGAAGCAACGCGATGATTTTTGTGTGAGTCATTTTTGATTCCTCCATTTCATTATATTATATATGGCGTAAGCCCTATATACTTAAGAAAAAATCTTTCGTCTGATTATTCTACACTCGGTGTAGAATAATAGGGTACCCTATTATCAACTCATAACAAAAGATGGAAAATTCATTTTTGAATGTTTTGCATTTCGTTACTGTCAAAAATGAAATATGGGTATATTATAACCATTAAAAACGTTTTTGTCAATAGGTTTTTCAAAAATTATTTTTTTCATACTGCTTTTAGTATGTAAATATTCATTATCAACGCATATTTATTCTATATACTTACAAACATCTTTGTGCACATCGTACACTCCGATGTCACTAATATATACAAGAACAACATACGTTTATATATGTTATACATCAAAAGCGGCATTAAAATGTCAATTTTTCACAAAAATGTTTTCTAGTAGGTATTTTGACAAAAATCTGCTATTAGTAGTAAAATAAGCTATTCTCATTGAGCAATATTCTCTGAGCCTGTATATTGCTCT
>JAZOUM010000115.1:0-14828 GCA_045658205.1 Eubacteriales bacterium
AGCCTACACCCTTGTCATCAAGGGCAATGACCTCTCCGGGCGCTCCGTGTCCCTTAACTGGTCTCGCCTTATATATCTTAAGCATCTTGCCCTTAAGATATGCAAACGCGCCGGGAATAGGAGTAACGCCTCTGATAGCGCAATCGAGCTTTTCAGCGCTCCTTGAAAAATCTATTTTGCAATCGCTCTTTTCGATCTTAGCGGCGTGAGTAGCAAGAGAGTCGTCCTGAGGAGTTCTCGTAGCCACGCCGTCGGCTATATCCGAGATCGTCTTAACAAGAAGTCTTGCGCCGACCTCTGCGGAACGGTCGTGTATTGCCTCAAAGTCATCCTCGTCACCTATCGGGAAGGATTCCTTTGCGATAATATCGCCGGTGTCAACGCCCTCAGCCATATACATTATCGTTACTCCCGTCTCCTTTTCACCGTCTATTATGGCTCTCTGCATAGGAGCGGCTCCACGGTATTTAGGCAAGAGCGAAACGTGTACGTTTATACAGCCGTGTTTAGGGAAATCAAGAACCGATTTAGGCAAGATCTTGCCGTAAGCCACGACCGCGATAAGATCGGGGGAAAGCTCAGATAAAAGCTCGGCAAAATCCTCTCCCTTAATACTATCCGGAGTGTACACGGGTAATGAATGCTCCAGCGCAAGTGTCTTGACAGCGGTGGGAGTCATAACGTTACCTCGTCCGCGAGGCTTGTCCTTGCCCGTAACTACCGCGATAACCTCGTTGTCGGAGGCGATAAGCTCCTTAAGGCAGATAGCGGATATTTCGGGCGTACCCATAAACATAATTCTCATAGCTTTAGTTGTTGCAGGGTCTGATCTGAACGTCGGTATAGAGCTTACCGTCGAGATGGTCGCACTCGTGGCAGATAGCTCTCGCGAGAAGATCTGAGCCCGTAAGGTCGTAGACCTCTCCGTTGCGATTAGTCGCTCTTACCGTAACGGTCTTAGGTCTCTTGGTTATACCTGCGTAGCCGGGATTGGAAAGGCAGCCCTCCTGATCCTGCTGCTCACCGCTGAATGCGATGATCTTGGGATTGATAAGCTCGTATACAGTGCCGGCCTCAACCTCAATAACGGCTATTCTGCGAAGAACGCCTACCTGAGGAGCCGCAAGTCCGCAACCGTCAGCGGCGCGCATAGTGTCTATCATATCGTCGAGGAGCTGCTTTATTCTCGGAGTGATCTCCTCAACCGGACGGCACACCTTGCGAAGAGTGTCGTCGCCAAACTTTACTATCTTTAAAGTTGCCATTTTGTTTTCTCCTGTTTTTCGGGAATAATAATTTCCCGATATGTTTTATATCATCGGTCGGCAATTAGCCAATACCGTGTTTTACACTGTAAGAGGATTAAGATCGACTGACAGGCTCACGCGCCTATCCTTAGCAAACTCGCAAAGAAGCTCGGAGAACATTCTGCGGCTGTCCGAGTTAAGTTTACATTTAACCATCATCCTCATCCTGTATTTTTCATTAAGCTTGTATACCTGCGCCTCAAACGGACCGTACACGATAAACGGGAGCCTTGAGTATTTTCCGTCCAGCTTTTCCTTTACGGTGTCCGAAAGCATAATCGAAGCTCGAGAGAGCTGTTGCTCGTCATCAGCCGTGAGAGTAAGCTGTACCATATCGCAAAACGGAGGGTATGAAAGCTCACGTCTGAGCGCTATCTCCCCCTCGTAGAAGGTATCGTAATCCTGTCGACATGCAAGTCTTATAGTCTCGTTGGTAGGCTGGAAGGTCTGTATGACAGCGACGCCCTCGTCAGTTGCTCTGCCGGCTCTTCCTATTACCTGTGTAAGAAGCGAGAAGGTACGCTCTGACGCTCTGAAATCGCTGACGTGCAAGGAGGTGTCCGCAAGAGCTACGCCAACGAGCGTTACTCTCGGAAAGTCGTGCCCCTTAGCAACCATCTGCGTGCCGAGAAGTATGTCTGCCCTTCCCTCTCTGAAGTCGTCAAGCATCCTGTCATACGCAAGCTTACCCGTAGTGGTATCCGCGTCCATACGCATAACCGTCATCTCGGGCAGATATTTTGACATCTCCGACTCCAGCTTCTGCGTACCGAAGCCGAGGAAGGACAACGCATCTGCGGAGCAGGATGGACAGCATCTCGGAGTAGGCTCTCTATAGCCGCACATGTGGCATAGCAAAAGCCCGCCGGAAGCGCTTGAGTGATAGGTAAGCGACACCGAGCATCTCGGACACTCGATGACCTCGCCGCACTCCTTACAGCTTATATGACTGCTGTATCCTCTTCGGTTTAAGAAAAGGATCGCCTGATTTTCGTTTTCCTTTACGTCGGTGAGCATATTGTAAAGCCTTTGGCTTATCGGCGAAGGATTGCCGAGCCTCAGCTCCTCACGCATATCTACTATGACCGCGCGCGGCAGCTTTGCGCCGCCGTATCTTTCACGCAGAGGAACGAGGGTGTATGCGCCGGATTTAGCCTTATAAAAGCTCTCGATAGACGGAGTTGCCGATGCCAAAAGCATAAGCGCATTAGTCTTGCCGCATCTGTAGCTCGCTATATCCCTTGCGTGATATTTCGGATCGCTCTCCGATTTATAGGTATGCTCGTGCTCCTCGTCGATAACTATCATACCGAGGTTCTCGAGCGGCGCAAATATGGCGGAGCGCGTGCCGATAACGAGATCAACGTCACCTCGTCTTATCCTGCGCCAGGCGTCAAGACGCTCGCCCTGCGAGAGCGCGGAATGAACGACCGCGACTCTTTCACCGTACCTTGAGCAAAAAATACTCACGGTCTGCGGTGTCAGCGATATTTCCGGCACGAGCATAATAACCGACTTTCCGTCGGCAATCGTGCGATCTATCGCCTTCATAATTACCTTTGTCTTACCCGAGCCGGTTATTCCGTAAAGAAGCGCCGCTCTCGGCAAGTCCTCTTCATACAAGGACTGTATAGTTTGGTACGCCGCTGTCTGCGCTCTGCTTAGCACGATCTCGGACGTATCTCTTTTCTTTGCATACTCCGCGTACGGATTTCTGATCTGCTCATCCTCGTCGACCGCGATTATTCCCTTATCCTTTAACGCGTTGATATGCGTCAAGGTAACCGACGGCAGTTGTCTTAAAACATCAAAATCGGATGAGCCGATATCGGATAAGAATCTGAGAACGCTTCTTTGTCCCTCGCTCCTTATTCCGCTTTTTCCGGTAGCGACGAGAAGAGTCTCCGCCTCCTCCTTTGATATAAGAAGCCTTGCGGTGCGCCTATACCTTACGTTAAGGCTATCCGAAAACGCTCCGGGAGGCAAAACCGTCCTCACAGCCTCGCCAAAGGTGCAAAGGGTGAACTCCCTGAGAAAACGGCAAATGCCGAGCATATGCTCGGTGAGAGCGAACTGCTCGGATATGACAGCGGATATTTTCTTTAAGGTTACTCCCTCGGGAACCTCGCACGTCTTTTTGATTGCCGTCACGACTCCCACTCTTGCAGAGCGTCCGAAAGGGACGCGTACAATACTGCCGAGCTTTACTCCGTCCGAGTATAAATAGTCGAAGGGTCTGTCGATATGATACGGCGTATCCAAAAGATGTACCTCGCAAAACATCAGCATTCCCTCCTCTCTCGGTATTTCAAAATCACGTAGTACGGGTATAAATCGGGCACAGCCCGATCAATTACTGCTCCTCTGTACGAGCAAGCTTGAACTCGCCGCGCTCGATCTTAGCGATAGCGATCTTAACAGCCTTCTGATCCTTGTACTCGGGATCGATAAGAGCCGCGAGGGGCTTATCGGTCTCGTGATTCTCGATCATCTTCTGAGCCTTCATTCTCATCTCAACGTACTCGTCGGTAACAATACGAGCGCCCTTAGCAACGCCGATAACGAGCTCGTAGCGGTTGAACACTCCGCCGGTAAGTTTGTCAATGGTAGGATAAATCATCTTGGTATTCCTTTCATATATAACGTTGGCTTTCGCCTGTTTTAATAAACTTGTTTTATGTGGTACGCTATGCGCCTCACCTTGTATTCAAGGAGAAATTACTCCTCCTCTTCGTCATCGCTCTCGTAAGCCTCATCGCTGGAGAGTCTGTTGGTGATAGTCTCGGTCTGTATTGCCGAAAGTATAACGTGATCGGAGTCGGTGATGATAACCGCTCTCGTACGTCTGCCGCAGGAAACGTCGATAACTCTGCCGTCCTCGCGCGCGTCCTGCACGAGTCTTTTTACGGGCGCGGAATCGGGCGAGGCTATAGCGACTATTCTGCCGGCGCTTACCATATTTCCAAATCCGATATTAATAAATTTCATCATAACGCGTCACCTTATTCTATATTCTGGATCTGCTCGCGTATCTTCTCAAGCTCGCCCTTGATGTTTACAACGATGCGCGCGATAGAAGCGTTGTTCGCCTTGGATCCGATGGTATTTGTCTCTCTGTTCATCTCCTGCATAAGGAAATCGAGCTTTCTGCCGGAGGGCTCCTTTGCACCCGCAATATCGGAGAACGCGCCGAAGTGACTGCGAAGTCTTACCAGCTCCTCGTCAATAGCGATCTTGTCAGCCCATACCGCGCACTCGGTAAGCAGACGCGCCTCGTCTATCTCAATGGAGTTATCGCCAAGGATCTTGCGAAGTCTTTCCTCAAGCTTATCTCTGTATCCCACAGTATCCTGCTTGGATATCTCTTCTATCTCGTCGACGAAGGAACGAATCTGCTCGATCTTGCCGTTTATATCCGCGATAGCCTTTTCACCCTCTACGGTACGCATCGCGGTATGATCGGCAATGGCTGCGTCAAGCACGGGACGAAGGAGCGCCCACTCAGCCTCGAGGTCGGCGTCAACCTTAGTAGCTCTGAAGACCTCGGGATTTCTCGCCACGGACATCACGCTGATATCGTCCTTGAGTCCGAATTTATCTCTTAACTCTGTAAGAGCGGCAATATAGCTCTCTGCGTAAGCCGCGTCAACGTCAAGCTTCTGCGGTACGGTGGAGTGATTGTCAACCGTAATGAAAATATCGACCTTAGCTCTCGCTACCGCGTTTTTTTGAACATAGTTCTTGATCCTTTCCTCAAGAGAAAGGTACGCTCTCGGCATCTTTACCGAACAGTCAAAGAATCGCGAATTAACGCTTTTTATTTCTACCGTTATATCCTTTTCGGCGCCCTCGAGCTTTGCTCTGCCGAAGGCTGTCATGCTCTTAATCATTATTCTCTTTAGGAGCGGTAGCTACCGTCCTTCTCCTTCCCTTTTTGCCAAGGCTCTTTATCTCCTCCATAAAGGAATCGATATCGCAAAATTCACGGTAAACCGAGGCAAATCTGATATATGAAACGACGTCCTTTTCCTTAAGCTTGGCAAGTACGATCTCACCGATATCCTTGGATGATATTTCCTCAACAAGCTCGTTCTGAAGCTCTGCCTCAATATCCTTTGCAACCTCGCTCGGATCTACCGGTCTCTTACGGCAGGCTCTCTCTATACCAAGCACGAGCTTGTGGGTATCAAAGAACTCTCGTCTGCCGTCCCTCTTGATAACGGCAATCGGCACCGTATCAACTACCTCGTAGGTAGTAAAGCGCTTACCGCAGGAGGGACACTCACGGCGGCGCTTTATTCTGGATCCCTCGTCTACGGGACGGGAATCAAGCACTCTGGAATCTGTAAAGTTACACGCAGGACACTTCATAAGGAAGCCTTTCATATATTATATAAAATAATTAGCACGAATATTATATCACGAAATATTTAAAAAGTAAAGAGTTTTTAAAATAATTGTGATTTTTGTGACATTTGGCGCCGTTTTCGGCGTAAAAAAGGTACCGAAGTGGGAATTTTACCTACTTCGGCACCTGATATCTTATTCAGTTATTGAACCCTTCTTGGCAAATTTTGATACAAGCCACTCGGTAAATTTCTCAAGCCTTTCAATTCTGAGACGTCCAAAGAACTTGAAGGTCAAGGGCCAAACACCGCCCGCAAAGGCGACGATAAGGAAATATCTGACGGCTCTGGCTACGTACTGATTGCCGAAAAGCGCTACCAAGGGTGAGCTGAGTCCCGACTTTATAGCAAGGATCACACCGGCACCTACGGCAAACTTTATCACCTGCGAATACCATCTTGCCCCGGTATCAAACTTGATCACGTATCTGTCAAGAGGATATATGAGCGCAAGACCGAAAAGACAGCCTGTAAGAGTAGCGGCGTTTTTCTTGGCGCTTAGAAGATTTGCAAGATCTGCCTCGGTGGCAAAATCGGTTGTGGGAATGAGGGATACGTAGATTATAAACGCTATAGAGAAAAGTATTGATCCGATAGTCACCCAAAGCATATACTTATTCGTGCTTTCCTCGGTGCGAAAAACGAAGTGGAAGGCAAAAACGAGAGCTGAAGAAACACCGATAGACGTTGCTACGTCAAGGGGCGTGTGAACTCCGAGATACATTCTCGAAAAAGCGACGAGAAGTATTATTGAAAGACAGGATATCTTCACCCATCTTTGCTTATTGTATCTGCCGATACAGCCAAAGGTTCCCGCGGCGTTTTGGGTATGTCCCGATGGGAAGGAATAACCGGTTGCGTTTGTAACCGCGTCTCCGACGGGCTTGAAATTAGGATCAATGATCCAAGGACGAGGCACTCTGCACACGATCTTGATCCATTGATTGATCACGCTGCCGATAACGCCCGTAACGATGATGTAATAGCCCTGTCTTTTGCTGATACACCAATAGAAGAGTATCGCGATAGCGAGGAAGAAAACCTCCTCACCAAGATGAGTGACGGTGGAGAAGAAGAAATCTCCAACACCGGTTCTTATGCTTTCAAGAAATCTTAAAAATCCCATAATCAACCTCCTTGATTAAACGTCTTTATAGCATCAGCAAGAGTAGCTGCTCCGTCAAAGAGCTTTTCCTTATACTTCTCCTCTACCGATGCCCAGGTGGTTTGTATAAATCCGAGCAAACGCTCCTTCGCTATATGCTCCTTGCAGTAGGCGGCAAGAAGCTCGATATTTTCCCTGTGATACTCCACACTACCGCCGGGGATCTGATCGAAGCCGTGGCGCTCAAGAATATGGAACGGTTCTACTCTCACACGCGCCATTTCGCTCATATCCTCGCCAAACTCGGTAAAATAGTACCAATTCACAGGGATAACCGATTTCGGTAGCTTTCTAACGAACTCATCTGGCTTTGAGCGAGCGTAGTCAGACCAAACCAAAGCGCGCGCACCGTTCTTCTCAACACACTCGGCGATGAACTTAAGATCGTGCCACCAAAGATCGCCGTTTCTCACCGTGACGTAATCGTAGTCGCGCTGATGCTCGTACGTCTCCTCGTCAAATCCGATGTGGAAAAGACGCGCGTCGAACAGCTCACATGTCTCATCGATAAGATCGCGGCATACCTCGTAATATTTCGGAGAGGATACCATACGGGAATATTCTCCGAGCCAAAGGTCATGGGTGGCTGAAAAATTAAGCTTGGGAATAACCTCAAAGCCCAGATTGTTAAGTCGATCAAGCTCGGCGCGCATCTCCTTCTTGGTGAAGGCGCCCTCTACCGCTATCTCCGGGTGAGACTCGTATATCATAGCGTCGCCGAGATCTATAACAATAGCGTTTGAGCCACACTCAACGAGGCTTTGTACGTACTCGTCCCAAAGAGCGCGATCAAATCGTAGCTTAGGTGATCCCGGACTCTTCCATACAGACGAGCCATCGCACCTTTCGTTACCTATATCATACCAAAGATTTGTGCTGAAGTGAACAAGAGTAGCCCACACAAAATCGTGATGTAAACGCATTTTTGTAAACCTCACTTTACTTTAAAGTGTAAGATTTGACTTTTATACCATTCGCCTTATCGGAGAACTTTTCAAATGTTACAGTCTTTACCTCGCCCTTTAGCATACCGAAGTAGTTGTCCGAGAATGTGTAGTCACCCTCGATCTCAACTACCTGAAGATAACTAAGGGCGCGCATTGTCACGCTATTCTCATCGGAAGAGACGACCTCAAAATCGTCAGATCGAACAAGCTCAAGCTTACCTGATTTATAGAATGAGCGATATACCTCGTCAGCGCACATAATATCTGCGACAAGGAGGATATTGTCACCCGTGTAAAGCGCGGAGGTATCGACCTTTGCCGTAGAATACGGATCGAGGAATAGACTTGTATCAAGTCGTGAGACCTCCTTAAAGCCGTCGTTAATATCGAGCGCTAAAACGCTTACAAAGGCGACGTCGGAGTCATCGGAGGTATTGCTTACGACAAGCTCTCCTCCACCCAAGGCGAACGAGCCTGTAACGGGCACGGAGATACGCTTAAACGCGTAATACGACGGCTTTCTGCGAAGATAATAATCCACGAACGCCCAACCAAGCGACGCGGGCCAGCAGTCATTGAACATCCAATAAATAATGCCGTTAGTGTATCCAAGATTGCGAAGAGCGAGCTCATAGCTGTTTCTTAACCACTCGCACTGGATGTACTTCATCTTGAAGAATCTGTCCTCACCGTCTGTAAAGTCTCCAAACACCTTCTCTGCAAACGCGCGTATATCGTCGTAGATATGAGTCGGTAGTCCGGGATTTGTCTTAGCGTGATGCTTGAGTATGCTCTCGTCCTCGCCGAGAAGGTCCGACTCGGTCATAAATTCAAGCATTGATTCGCGGCACACAGCTCCAAAAGAGGGCTCCTCAGATACGAATCTTGATGTAAACTGCGCGAGGAACTCCTTGTAATCGTGACAGTCCTCGTTATACATATAATTAAAGGTGTGACCGAGGAAGTTAGTATTATGCGAGGTTCCCGAGGTAATAGATGAGAACCTGTCTCCACCCCAAGGACTTGACGCAAGGAAGGGGATCCCCTTCGAATATTTGTATATACTGGGGAAGATGCCGTCAAGCGCGCTGCTTCTTCCGGTGTAATCGGACATAGTATCGCTACCCTGCTCCGCGTTCTCGTTATCTCCGTGGAACCAAGCAAGCGAGGGGTGATTTCTCAACAGCTTGACAGCGTATTCGGACTCAAGCAAAAGCTCTTTGATGAACCATTCCTGCTTTTCCGGATACTGACCGCACGCCATAAGAAAATCGTGACACACGAGTATGCCCTGCCTGTCGCACTCGTCGTAAAGCGCCGTTTTTTCGAAGAGACCGCCGCCCCACACACGCAATATATTGGCTCCCATATCACGAGAGCTTCTTACAAGCGCTCTGATCTTTTCATCGCTTTCCTGCGAGGGGAATGGATCGCAGGGTACCCAGTTGCCGCCGCGGCAGAATATCTCCTTGTCGTTAACGATAACCTTGAAGCCGAAGAAGCTCTCGTCATGGGTACGCTCACCCGCCAAAGAGGTATTTGCCTCCCGCTTTGCGCGTTCGTGGTAATCGCTGCCGGGCGCGTCCTTGTGGTTGATTATTCTTACGGTTCTGACACCGAATTTAGTTTCATAACGAGAGCTTTCAGACTTCGCCTCAAGCGTATAAAGAGGCTGATCGCCGTATCCATTCGGATACCAAAGGTCGGGAGATGGGATATCCATCTTTCTTACCATAAGCTCGCGATCGGCGTAGAACACGTCGGTATATACTACCCTACCCGACATAGATGTTACCTTAGCCTCAACGAGACCGGGCTTATCAAAGCCGGAGAATTTGTACTCCATAACGACCGAGGCGCCGAAGCGATCAAGCGCGTCGGTACGTACGTAAACGTCCTCGATCTCAAGTCCCTCTCTATACTCAAGATAAACGGGACGAAAGATTCCCATAGTTACAAATCTGTCAACCCAGTCCCATCCGTATGTGCATTGCATACGGCGAGCGTTTATCCTGTCTCCGGTAAACGCAAAGCCCGGGGACACAGGCATTCCTTCCACCGCCTTAACCGGCGAGGTGAACTCAACTCGCAAATAATTGTCCTTCTCTTTAAGAAGCGCTGTCACGTCGTACTCGTGAGGTATGAACATATTATGCACCTCACCGAGACGAGTGCCGTTAAGATAAATATCGGCAAAGGTATCTATACCGTCAAATTTCAATCTCACGTTCTTTCCGAGTACGGCATCAAAGCGTGTCTCATATACGGGAGCGAGGTTCTCTACCCATCCGTACTTATCGTTGTTATCACGGTAGTATATATCCTCAATTATGCCTGCCGCAATAAGATCGGTATGCAAGCACCCGGGAATCCTTGCGTCAAGTCTTTTACCTATACTCGCATCGGTAAAGCTCCAGCCACCGTGTAAATATACTTTTTTCATTTTTCACTCCTCGATTGGATTGTGAAGCCTTACACCGCATTTTACGAGATGCGCCTGAAGCTTCTCTATATCTATTTTTTCAAAATCCGAGCACATAGCCGCCGCTGCACCTGCCGCCTCACCCGAAACGGCGCAAACGGGAATAACTCTCGTGACGTCCCACATTTCGTCGGTAACCGAGATACATCTGCCTGCGGCGAGCAGGTTTTTGACCTCTTTACCGTAAAGCGCAGAGAACGGAAGCTCGTAGACGGGACCGATCTTTTTCCAGTTAGGGAAAACGCCAACCGTGTCGGGATATCTCACACCGACCTCGTCTATATCCTGAGAGTATATACCGACAAGCCTTCTTGTCATACGCACCTCGGGAATAGTTGAAATAGTGGTGGGGAGAAGATCTGGTATATTCTCTTTACGCTTTAGATAATCGTTCATCAAAGAGACGTGACCTATCTGTACCATCTCTGAAAGCTCATCGGTATCGAGTCCCGTAAATCTGCGCTTGTTATCGATCACGGACGCGTTATCCGCGTCGGTCACGTCATGTACCCCGACCATATACAGTCTGTAAGAACCGCCGCCTACTCCGTAATACCAAGAAGCAAGCTTGTTGCCCAAGGCAAAGTTAGCCGTTTTCGCCCCGGCGAGCTTACACACGTCGGCGTCACCGGTACAGTCGACGACCGAGCCGCGAACGCCTATCGCCTCTCTGCCACCCTTGCCCTCGATTATAATATCGGTTATCCTATCGTTTTCAACGCGTGTTCCCGCAACGGTAGCGCCGTAAATAATTTTAACGCCCTCGCGGCGCAGAAGCTTTTCCGCGCTCAGCGCAAAGAGCTGCGCGTTAAACTGCACTTCAAAGCGACACTTTGCTCGCTCCTCTATCGTACCTCCATCAAGCCACGCCTTAGGATATCTGTCCTCTACGGCATGCTCAATGGAAAGCATAAACAGCTCCTCGGCAAGACCGTAGCATACCTGGTGTCCGTAGCCGTCGCAAAGCGCAAGATATATAGTAACGAGTCCCGCGGTAGCGAGTCCTCCAAGCATAAATCCTCTCTCAACGAGAATTACGTCCTCGGCTCCCGCGCGCTTTGCAGAAAGAGCCGCCGCTATTCCGGCAACACCGCCGCCGCAAACGCATACGTCGCACTCGTATTTTCTTGGTGTTACCAAGGTTTCGTTAATCGTCTTAATCATATTCTTGTACGCTTACGTGGTTCAAGCATTCCGTAAGCCTTTCCTTTCTGCTTTCGTATTCAAAGTCAGCACTTATTCCATCGGGTAACGTAACGGTAAAATTCACACCGCTGTCGGTACGCTCAAACGCGACGCCGATCTCACCCTTAGGTGTCATTATGCTTCCGCTCGCATTATCCAGCAAATCCGGAATTATAGGTCGAATAAGCACCTGCTCATAGCCGTAGGTATTATCTTGCTGAGTTATGCCAAGTATGTGTGAGAAGAGATATAATGCAGAAGCACCAAACATAGGGTGATCGTGAGATCCCTCACCGCGCCAGTATTCCCATAGCGTAGTAGCACCTCTGTCCATCATATAACCGAAGCCGCCGGGCTCGTGTGAGGTCATAAGCTCGAAGGCTACGTTCTTTGCGCCTATATCAAACAGCAATCCCGCAAGCACATACGTCCCTATGAAGCCCGTATCAAAATGTCCGAGAGCACAGTATTTTTCTATAAGTCTGCGCTTCGTTCGCTCGTCTGCTACAGAGGCGTAGATGGCATATGCATTTGCTCCCTGAACCCCATCTGCAAAGTCGCCCGTAGCCGTGTCAATGTATTTTTGCCGCAGGGCGTGTGAAATTTCAGCGCGTATGACGTCAAATCTTTCAGCATCGTCACGTTGCTCCAGAGCCAGAGATATTTCGCTCATATATTCAAGGCATTTTACGAATAACACGGTGTTGACAAGAGGAGCGGGGATTACACATTCGTCAAGGGTACACCAATCTCCGAGCACCCAGCCGCCATCCTCTTCACGCATAACGAGTCCACCGTCAGAGCGGGAAAGAATGTAATCGACATACCTCTTCATCCCCTCGTAATGCTCGTAAAGAGGAGTCTTATCTCCGAAGGTCTTGTAGTAATTATACGGTACCGTTATTGCTGCACCACCCCATCCTACAGGACCGCCACCGCCGCCCGCAAAGGGGGCGGTATGCGCAACATGTCCGCCGATCTTATCCTGAGAGTCAAATATATCTCTTATCCATTTGCGATAAAAGTCCTTCGAATCAATCAGAGTCATCGCCGCGAGGGAGCATACTCCGCCATCTCCGGTATATCCCAACCGTTCTCTGTGAGGACAGTCGGACGGAAATCCCAAGTGCATATTGTTAAGCTGCGTTCTGATAAACGCGTTATACAACCAATTCAGTTCCTTCGACGACGATGTGAAACTCGAGTTTACGTCCGCGTGTGAATGTATGACAACGACGGAGTCTGCGACCGCATCGCCCTCTATCTCAAAATAGCGAAAGGCGTGCCAGACGAACGAAGGCTCATAAATATACTCCTTGCCGTCACCGATAAACACATCTTCCATTATCTGCCGCCTACCAGAACGGCAAACGCAATTCGATCCTGTTGTTTCAAAATCAAGCTCGCCGTCCTTTAAATTCTCGGCAAAGCGTAAGGTGACACGTTCACCGTCTTTAGCAAACGCCCTTATCCTTACTATACCACTCACATTCTTGCCTGCGTCATATAGCTTACGCCCGTCCGACTCGCCGATCAATAACGGAGCAAGCTCACACACCTTACGATCAAGCGGCGCATCAGCACGTGTCAATACGGTATCCGGAAGTTGTTTTTCGTGAGTTGGATAATACTTATATACGCGTGATGCAGCTACTCTTGCATCGTAGATCTCTCCGATAAAAAGCTCAGAATATCTTATAGCGCTGTCACGCGCAAGCTCGGTACAATCAGAGGCAATTTTTCTCTCACCGTCAATGTCATGAACACGCATTACGTACCTTGTTCCAAGACAGTCACCGTATCTAAAATCTCCCTCTGCAATTCTCTCGGTCTGCCTGTAAAAGCCATTAGCGAGATGTATTTCAACAGTATTTTCACCGTCTATAAGGTAATCGGCAAGATTAAATACCGAATAGTATGACCGGAACGTAAATCTATCGTAAATGGGATATTCCATTTTGTCAAATTCAATGCCATGATAAATGCTGTGAAGCGTGTCTATGTATGCATCACCGACACGACGTCCGTTGACGTACAGCTTAAGAAATCCGAGAGCCGCTATGGCGATCTCAGCTTCTATGCAGCCTTTGACAGTAAATGCGCGCTCAATTACGGCAGTAGGCAGCTCCGGATCTGCCATAGTCCATTTTGCCCTATTAATTTCAGCGTTAATATCAATCATAGCACGAACACCTAGCACTTATTTTTACGTTAACATTATATCACGGGGCGGTGCAAAAAACAAGGCGTTGCCATTATTTTATATACTTTATTTCGTAGATGTGCACAAGCGTGCGCTCGCATTTGTGGATAAAAAAACAAAAGAGGGAGAAAGTCGCAGGTCGTGACCTTTGATTTTCTCCCTTGTATGTTGCTTTTTACGAAACGAGCAGTCGTTACCGCCTGTTTCATATGCAGCCGGTAATACCGTTCTTACTCTGCAAGAACCTTTCTTACGCAATTAGCGATTCTCTCATCCTTGCAGTTTGCAAAGAAGAGCTCCTGGAACTTAGCACCGCCGAGAGCGCCCTTAACAAGCTCTCTGTCGAGATTCTCGAGGATGTAGCAGATGTCGGTGTGAGTAACCTTCTTCACCTCGTCGAGGATCTTCTTGTTTCTCTGCTCGGGAACAGCTCTCTCACGAGGATAGCCAAGACCCCACTCGGAAACGAAGAGCTTCTCAAATACGTACTGGAGATTGAGCTCACAGCCCCAGCCCCAACCCTTTGCGAAGGGCATAGCGATTGCGTTACCGTTGTTTACCTGAGTGAACTGATAAGCGTCGGTAGGATCAACAACGTGACCGCAAAGCACACCGGGGAAGGAGTTACAAGCGAGCATAGCGCCCTCACCTGTGCCGCAACCGGTGATAACGAGGTCGCAAGCGCCGGAGTTAAGAAGAACAGCGGAGAGGATACCGATCTGAACGTAGGTAAGCTGCTCCTTGTCCTCTGCGGAATACATACCGTAGTTATGTACTTCGTGACCGAGGGGCTCAACTACCTTCTTAAGAGTGTCACAGATAAGAGCGTTCTTAGCTGCCTGGCTGTTCTCGTTAATGAGTGCAATTTTCATTTATAAAAATTCCTTTCGAATGTTAATAATCATTTTTTGTGCGGAAAATGCAAACAATTGTTGCTATTATAGCCACTTTATTACGGAGTAAGACGGTTAGGACCTCTGAAGAGGAACTGCACTTCCTTGATAGAAAGACCGAGGAAGAGCATGGTGAGACGGTCGATACCGAGACCGAAGCCGCCGTGAGGAGGACAGCCGTACTTGAAGAACTCAAGGTAGAACTTAACGTCATCCGCAAGTCCCTTTTCCTCAGCCTGC
>JAZOUM010000116.1:0-13372 GCA_045658205.1 Eubacteriales bacterium
GACTCTTAATAGCCTCGTGTCCTCTATGCAGGCTAAGCTCGGAGCAGACGCTTTTGTCGCTATCAAGGATGCGTCATTGACTGTGCAGATAGTAGACGGTAAGTATGATATCACCGCGTTTACCTGCGAATATCACCTGTCTACCCTTGAGGGAGAGTTCTACACGCTCAATCTCACCTATATTGCGAGATTTACATACGAGGAAGTTGCTATTACCGCTCCTGTGATTTAAAACGCATATTGGCAAACAATTATTTACAAAATAATCTAAAATGGAGAATAAAATGAGAAATTTAAAGAGAAGCATTGTATCGATGCTCTTGGTTATACTTATCTTCCTCTCGTCCATAGTTCCGGTATCCGCGGCATCCGACGGTCAACCGTCCAAATATTCCAAGGATTCGAACTCGGGCACAAGAGACGTTGTATGTACTACGCTTGATGGTACCAGCGCGTCTACTTATTATACCGGTAGCTATCAGTATGATTTGCTTGACGATCTATCCGGAAGCACTCTTCAGACTACACTCCGGTCCCTTATGACGAGCACTCATAAGAAAAAAACCACTTATAACAATTGCAGAGACATGGTGTTTGAGGTTGACTGCGAGAACAATAACACTTCAAGAGCGACTACGCTTTATACCAGCTATAGTATGAGTTCATCTGATTGGACACCTGCTTGGAATTGCGACCGTGAGCACGTATGGCCTAAGAGCTTGGGTGGAGATAGTACCACGGGTGGTGGCGCTGATCTTCATCATATCCGTCCTGCTGAAAAGAAGGTTAACGGCACGAGAAGTAATAAGAAGTACGGAGAAGGAAGTAACTCTTCTGTCATCGGTAACTTGAGTGGTGATATAGGTGGCACTTACGGAACTTACTTTGAGCCCCTTGATAACGTTAAGGGTGACGTTGCGAGAATCTGCCTTTACGTTTTGGTAAGATGGGACTCCGATTGGGGCGCAACCAGCATTACTAAGGTATTCCAGAGCGTTGACGTTCTTCTGGAATGGTGCGAGATGGACCCTGTTGATACCTGGGAAATGGGTAGAAACGAGGTTGTGCAGAACATCCAGGGCAACAGAAACGTATTTATCGACTATCCCGAGCTTGCTTGGCTCTTGTTTGATAGAGAAATTCCCGAAAATATGACTACTCCCTCCGGAAATGCCGGCGGATCGACTACCCCCTCTTGCTCTCACAGTAACACCGAGCTTCGCAACGCAAAGCCTGCTAACTGCGGTTACACCGGTTATACCGGAGACGTTTACTGTAAGGATTGCGGCGAGATGACCGAGGCCGGAAGCACTATTCTCGCTACCGGTAACCACTCCTGGTCTGATAGAGTGGTTGTTACCGAGCCTACCGAGACTGCTCCCGGCAAGGCAGAGCAAACCTGTAGCGTATGCTCTCTTAAGCAAACTTTCAGCATTCCATATAACTGTAAGCATACCTCAACCGAGGTAAGAGATGCTAAGGATCCTACCTGCGTTGCAGAAGGCTACACGGGTAACACATACTGTAAGTCTTGCGGAATAAAGACCGCTACCGGAAGCGCTATAGCTCCCACGGGAGAGCATTCATGGTCTGAGGTTAAGGTTACTGTAAAGCCTACGCTTACCACCGACGGCACAGGCGTTCAGTCCTGCGTTAACTGTACCGAGACAAAAACGGTTTCCATTCCTTATGACGATTCCTACTGCGTTCATACCAACACCGAGGTAAGAAACGACAAGGCGGCTACCTGCACCAAGGAAGGCTATACCGGCGACACCTACTGTAAGGATTGCGGCGTAAAGACCGCTACCGGAAGCGCCATAGCTCCCACCGGCGAGCATTCCTGGTCCGAGAAGCAGATTACCGTAGAGCCCACTCCCGATAAGCACGGAGAGGCTACACAGACCTGTGTCAACTGCTCTACAAAGAGAACCGTAATAGTACATTACGAGGCAACCGGCACAGAGAACCTTACGTTTGAAGAGAAAGTAGTTGCTATCATCACGAAGGAATTATTTGAGAGTCTCTTCGCAGATTATCTGACAAAGGCGTAAAACCGAAATTCATTATAGGCTGTTCTTTCAGGGCAGCCTATAGCTTTAAGGAGATAAAATGAAAATTAAAAGAATATGCGCTGTTGTATTGATGCTTGCGTTGATTTTGTGCTCCTTTGCGTCCTGCAAAAAGAAGAATAAGGATGATGACAAAATAGACGTACCGTACGCGATAAACGTTGAGATCGAGTATTTTTGCGATAGTCCCGATGTAATAGAGATATTCAACCAGCTTGGCAACGTAGTGATCAGAGCATCCCATAACGGCGATAATATGAGGCTTGATCGAGATATGTCGATCGATGACGGCAAGGAGGTCGTAAGCTTTACCGAGGCGTACGTTATACTCGACGGCGATGTGTTTGCTGAGATGAGCTACTCCACTCCCAACAAGGCGAGTACTGTGAAAAACCGCTCCGAGATCACCTTGGATGAGGCCGAAAGGCTTTACAACGAGATCACTGTATTCGGCGGTATAAAGCGCTCTCACTTCTCTGATGCTACTACCGCGAGTGGCTCTAAAAGAACTGTTGAAACCTGCAAGACTATTACCGAGGACGGAAAGGTTGCACTTGAGAAAATGCTGCTCGGTGAGCTTGAGGGCTCCGCGGAGCTTGTAAAGGCAAAGAGTGGCGAAATGATCACCATTTTTGACGGTGACAAGTACGTTACCAGAGAAATAAAGTGTGTCTTTGACGTCACCTTTGATAAGAACGTATACTCTGTTGAGGTGGTTGCGACGCTTGATTACGACTATGAAAACGTAGATGAGATCGCATACCCCGATGACATAGAGGACTACGTAGGAGTAAAAATTGATAAGATACTCGGCGATATGTAATTTGCCAGAATAATAAAAAAGCAAGAATGAAGAGATCGATTGAAAAACCGATCAAAAAGCTTCATTCTTGCTTTTTGTTTTATAAACTTATTGTTATCTTGTTATTCTATGGTCGTTACCCTCGAATCTTAAGACAATATAGTCTGCGCCTATGATTCTTGAGTATATACGTCCCTCGTACTTTCCCGCAAGCTCCGCGCCGGAGAGGTTTGTGGAGATTATGGTTGACAAGCCCTTGTTTTGTCTTGTGTTTATGAGGTTGTAGAGCGCAGATACGGAGAACTGGCTTACAAACTCCGCGCCGAGATCGTCAAGTATGAGAAGGTCACATTCGAGGTATTTATTCGACACGGGCTCGCCGGAATTGTAGCCTGAACGGAATTTATCCGTCTCAAAATCGTTTACAATATTCTGCACGCTGTCATAAAGCACGTCAAAGCCCTGAGAAATAACGGTCTTTGCAATAGCTGTGGAAATGTGGGTTTTACCCGTACCTGTAGTACCGATAAGAAGAAGGTTGTCCTGGTGGCGCGCGAAGTTATCGGCAAAGGATCTTGCAATCTTGAGGTTTCTCTGCATTCTTGCGTAAACATCTTCGTTGGTCTTATATACGTCGAGGTTGAAGTTGTCAAATGACTGCTTGTCGATGAGTTTGCCCATGCCGGAGGACTGGATGTTTTTAACGATGAGTATCTGCTTTAAGCAGCTGCACATTCTCGTACCTGAAAATCCGGTGTCGGAGCAGGTCTTGCAGGTGTAGTGTACGTCGGTATAATCCTCGGGATAGCCAAGGCTGACAAGCAGCTCGCGTCTTCTTTTCATCAGAGCCTCGTTACGTTCTCTGACGGGGGTGATATCTCCGCCGGAGCATGCCGTTTTAAAGAGCAAAAGACCTGTGCCGGACAGCTCCTTGTCTATTTGTCTTATCTCGTCTGATTCAAGAGCAAGCTCTCTGTTTCTTTCTTCAGCGGTAGCGATAGCATCAAGCCTGCGCTTTTCTACTTCTGCCTTTGCAAGTGCGTAATTTTCACGTGTATACATATTAGCCGCCTTTCTGTAAAGCCTTATCAGTCCTCACCATAGCTTCTTTCAAGAGCGCGCATGAGCGCATCCTCACTATTGAAGTCTGTGTACTTAGGTGATTCCGCTTCTACGGTTTTCTTTTTATTATGACTACTATTGTTTGCTTTTTTAGACTTTTCGTGCTTCTTTGAGTTTGCCATAGCGCGACACTCATCAAGATTTTTACATCCCGCTGTGTGCCAAGTGCTTAAGATGGAGTCTATGTAAGGGAGCGAAAGTTTGCCCGTAGCGTTTACGGATATGTCGTACGCCTCACCAATTATAACCGAGGAGTATCCAAACTCGCTGAGCCAACGGCTAAAGTGATCTCTTTCGGTTTTTGTGAGTGTTCTGCCGTATATGCCAAACAGACGGCGCATTTCCATCTCGCCCGCTACCTCGGCGTTCTTTTCCTTGATGTATACCTCAAGCGCCTCGAGATTGTCTATATCCTTCGCGGCGAGCTTTGTTGCCTCTCTTACGATATACTCGACGGTGAGCTTTTGTCGCTTGTCCTTAAGATGAGCTGAAAGCATAAGAATGTACTCCACCGATAGTCCGTTCTTGGTGTACAACGAGGTTATTCTCTCTATCTCTCTGGTCTCGAGCGTCTTTTCAAGTATACGCTCCATTTCACGGTTCATCTCGTATAGATCGTTTTCGCGTATAGATGCGGCGATCTCCTTTGTCTTTGCTTTACCGTTCTCCTTGGAGTTGAATTCAAACTCCACCTCGGCGAGAAAATCATCCCCTCGCTTTACGAGAACGCCCGACTCCTCAAAGAGCGCTACTGTTGCCATAACTCTCGCCGCCGACACTCCGCACATAGCGGCTATATTGTCAACAGAGGCGCATTCTCCTCCGAGCGAAGCTATAGCGAGAAGGACCTTTACCTCGTCCTTTGTCGCTTCCTTAAAGCAGTCGAGATCGCAAATACCCTTGAGATTTACCTTAAAGGTGTACTCAGTCATTGTTTTCTCCCTTTTCGTTTGCCGTTTTGATTTCGTAGCAGAGCTTCATCAAGGAGTCACCGAGATGTATATTCTCTACTATCACGTCAGGGTGGTCGAGCTTAAGCTCCATGTTGGCGAAATTCCAGATACCCTTAACGCCTGCTCTTACCATAATATTTGATACGTCATACGCCGCTTCCTTGGGTACTGTGAGTACACCGATATGTACGTTGTTATTCGCGCAGAAGCTTTCAAGCTCATCTACCGAATACACGGGTACGCCATAGATGCTTTTTCCTATGATAGCGGGGTTGGTGTCGAACATAGCGAGTCTGTTTACTCCTCTGCGCTCAAACATGTGGGTTGCCGCGAGAGCACTTCCGAGATTACCCGCGCCGACGATAATGGCGTTATATCCCTCAGTGACACCGAGCAGCTCTGATATCTTACCGTGAAGATATTTTACGTTGTAGCCGTAGCCCTGCTGTCCGAAGCCGCCGAAGCAGTTGAGATCCTGTCTGATCTGTGATGCCGTTACACCCATTATAGAGGATAATTCCTGTGATGATATACGGAGCTTATCCACTCTTAAAAGATCGGTAAGGCATCTATGGTATCTTGGCAATCTTTTGATGACGGCTGATGAGACCTCGCTCTTTTGCTCTGCCTGCCGTTTACCAAAGGTACCCTTTACTTTATCTATACTTTCCATTTATAACTCCTTTAGTCGATACTGTCCGATGCGCTCGCGTTGAGTGATGAGTCGGCAAAGTGACCTTGTATGCATTCGTAGTAGCCTTGCGCTCCTATCATAGCTCCGTTATCGCCGCAAAGTGACACGGGCGGGGTGTAGAGCTTAACCTTTTTCTCTTTCGCAAGCATAGCGAGTCTGTTTCTTAGGTGCGAATTTGCCGCAACTCCACCGCACAGCGCAATTTCCTTTACATCGTAGCGATCTATAGCCATGCCCATCTTCTTTGCTACTGCCTCGACAGCCTCAAAGGTGTATCTTGCCGCAAAGGCGGCGCGCGGCAGTTCTTCGCCGAGCTGATCGTAACGGTGTAAAAGGTTGATAGCCGCCGTCTTAAGTCCGGAGAAGGAGAAGTCCAAGGAGTCGTCTTTCACCGCAGGGGAGGGGAGTGTAAACGCGCCCGATTTATAAGCGGCGCTCTTCTTGTATTTTGAAAGATAGTCCTCGCATTCGCCTACAGCCTCGATGAAGCCTTCCTTGGAGAGAGCGTCAAATCCCTTGCCCGCGGGATAGGGAATGCCGATGATTCTGCCTATTTTATCGAACGACTCGCCTATGGCATCGTCACGAGTTGATCCAACAAGTTTAATTTTGTCGTAATCCTCCACAAGATATATACCCGTGTGACCTCCGGAGACCGTGAGGGCGAGGAATGGCGGCGTGGGGACGTTGCCGTCGACGTCGAGATAGCAGGTGGCTATATGCCCTTTAATGTGATCTACGGGGACGAGAGGCTTACCGTTTGCTATAGCGAGAGCCTTGGCAAAATTTACGCCTACGAGTAACGCACCGATAAGACCGGGGTTTGCCGTAACCGCCACAGCGTCAATATCGTCCATGGTCATACCCGCTACCGAGAGCGCCTCGTACGTTATTGAGGAAATAGCCTCGATATGCGCTCTTGACGCTATCTCTGGTACTACGCCTCCGTAGAGCTTGTGCGTCTCTACCTGTGATGCTATAATATTTGATTTTACCGTGAATCTGCCGTCCTCGTGCGAAACTATCGCAGCCGAGGTCTCGTCACAGGAGCTTTCGAATGCCAAAATGTTCATATCTTCCTCACAAGGACCTTTAAAATTGCATATCCGCCGAGTGAGCGCGAAGCATTACTATCGCGTCGTCCTCGGGATCTTTGTAGTATCTTTTTCTTACCCCGATCTCCTTAAAGCCGTATGCCGTGTAGAGTCGTATAGCGGGGATGTTTTTTGAACGTACCTCAAGAAACAGTCTTTCAAGACCGTGACCCTTTGAGGTTTTTACCGCGTAATCGAGCAGACGGTAACCAATGCCTCTTTGCCTTTTGTGAGGCGCAACGGCAACTCTGTATATTTCTCCCTCAGGCGCGATGAGTCTACCTATAACGTAGGCTATTACCTCGCCGTTATCAAAGGCCGTAAAGCACATGCCACCCTCGGTGCAGATTAGGTCCTGCACGTCACGGTAGCTCCAGGCGTCGCTGAAGATCTCCTCTTCAAGCCTTGCTATACCGGTTGCGTCGGCGGGAACGGAGCGTCTGAACTCCATATCAGTCCTCGCTATCTGAGGAGCTCTTGATATCCTCAAGGAGCTTCGCTATTCTTGCGCCATGCTCCATAGAGCCGTCCTTAACAAAGTTAAGCTCGGGGGTTATTCTGAGGTTGAGAGTCACGGCAAGGTGATGACGGAGCATACCCGTGCATTTTTTCAGGCCCTCTGCCGCCTCCTTGAAGTCTCCGATACATGAGAAGTATACCGTAGCATACTTGAGGTCGGGGGCTACCTCGGCTCTTGTGATGCTGACGAAATTATTATTTACTTTAGGCTCTCTTACGTTGCCGAGAGCTATAGCCAATTCCTTGGCTACCGCGTCGTTAATTCTTCCACGTCTGTAATTTGCCATTTTATCTCCTTTTCCGTTTTTACGGAATATTATTTACACTTTTGATGCGTTTATCAGTGACTCTGCTCCGATCAGAGCTGAGTCTATAATGTTGTTTATACCCGACTCGCAAAGAATTTCGCTGATGGTCTTCTTTAGGGCGGGAAAATGCGTACAACCGAGTATGAGGGTATCTGCTTGTGTCGACTTTACCGGCAAAAGCAATTTCTCAAGCGTTTCTTTATATGATTTGGTTATTGTACTGTCGCAGAGTCCCGAATCTATCATATTCACAAGCTCGCCAAGAGCAATTTCACTCACCTTATAACCCTTTAGCGCTCTTTTAAATGCGTGAGATCTTACTGTTCTGTTGGTGGCTATAACGGTTATACGTCCGGAGCGTGTTGCGTTTTTCGCCTCTTTTGCTACGGTGTCTATTATAGGTATGGACATTTTTTTACGCTCTATGGAAAGGTATGGGTATACCGTGCTTGCGGTACAACAGGCTAATAGTATTCTTTTCGCGCCCATATCCGCGAGCGTATCTATGTTTTTTGATACTATATTTATGATCTGCTTCTTGCTCTTTGTGCCGTACGGCGCATTTTCACGGTCTATGAGGTACACGAGATCAACATCATCGGTCATATTTTTTATGTACCTTACCGTGTTGAGTCCGCCGGCACCACTATCAAAAAGTCCTACCATTGATGGCGTCCTCTATGAAGGAGCGTATTGCATACGCGGGGTCTATGCCATTTTCGATAAGCAGCTTTGGATAAAGACTTTCGCTTGTAAAACCGGGAAAGGTATTTATCTCATTGAAGTATATTTTGTTATCTGCGAGGAAAAAGTCTATTCTCGCAAGATGCCTGAGTCCTAAAGCCTCGGTGAGCATCGACGCGTATTCCTGTATCCTTACTTTTTGTTCTGATTCAAGCTCGGCGCTTGCTACCGTCTTGATTGCGCCTCCGTATTTTTCGTTATATCCGTAAAAGCCGTCGATCAGCACCTCGCCGGGAGGCGTGATGATTCTTTTACCGTCAACGTCGCATAACGCGCATTCAAGCTCACGCTTATTTTTGAGCATTTTTTCAGCCATAACCAAGCCTGATCCAAGCTGCATAGCCGATTGGTAACACTTGTAAAATTGTTCTTCACTCGTCACGGGATATGCTCCGACGGAGCTACCAAGCCGTCTTGGTTTTATAAACAGAGGTAATCCAATTTCTGATATGCATCGCGCGAAAGTCTCGCTTATGCTTTCATTGCGCTTGAATGCGATGTGCTTCAGCGTGGGAATACCAAGTGAATCGGCTAATATCTTTGTGTATACCTTGTCTATGCAAACCGCGCTCGCGGATACCTCAGAGCCAACGTATGGGATACCACAGTACTCAAGAGCGCCTTGAACCTTGCCGTCCTCTCCACCACTTCCGTGAAGCAGGGGGATAGCTGCGTCGATTTTGATAAAGCCGTATACTGTGTATAGACTTCCACCAAGTCTTTTTGTAGGGTACGTTACCGTGTCCTTGCCTCTTATGGTTAGATGCCATTCTCCGGATTCATCTACGTAAACGGGCATGATCTCGTACGTTCCGTCGTTAATGAGCCTATATAAATACTCGTATCCTTTTACCGATACGTTATGCTCACTTTTTTCTCCGCCGTATAGCAGAGCTATTCTTTTTTGCATAATATCACCTCTGTGCATTGTATGCATCAGGGTGCTATTGTGACTACTGTTTTCTTAAAATTGCTACTCTGTCGTTTGAGGAGTAATCCTTGAGTATCTCACAGCTTAAGCCGTTTTTCACTGCGAGCGCAGAAAGCGCCTCTCCTTGATCGTAGCCTATTTCAAAGGCGATAAATCCGCCCGATTTTAATCTTTTCTCGCACACGGGTATGAGCTTTTTGTAGAATAACAGACCGTCATCTCCGCCGACAAAGGCAATCTCCGGCTCGGCAAAGATCTCTTTTTCCAGCGCCATATATACTTCCTTTGGTATATACGGAGGATTTGAAAGTATAGCGAAGTATTCGCCGTCTATATCCTCTTTGAGAAGGTCCTTTTTTATTACGGATATGCGATTTGCAACGCCGTTGCGCTCTGCGTTTTCTTTCGTCAGAGCCAAAGCTCCGTCTGAAATATCAAATGAGTGACAACGGGTATCCTTTGTGTTTTTTAGCGTGGAGATACCTACGCATCCACTGCCGGAGCATAGATCGGCAAAGTTCTCACCTTTTGGGATATGCTTTACCGCGTAATCCACCAATATCTCGGTGTCGGAGCGGGGGATCAGACACTCGGGAGTGACCTTGTATTCCTCGCGGTAGAAGCCTACCGTGCCGATTATATACTGCAGAGGCTCACGGTTAGCGCGACGGTTGATCGCTGATATAAGCTCTTTGGAGTCTGAATCGGACGTCGGGGTGACAAGGGGCGTGTTAAGTCCTGCAAATGCGCGGAACAACTCTCTTGCGTCATATTCGGGAGAGTCTACTCCGCTTTCCTTGAGGAGTTTGATAGCTTCCTTGAGTGTCATTATTCGTTTTCGCTCGTCGAGGTTTCGGTAGATTCAGATATTTCGGTTACGCTGTCGTTTATATCTTCGGTAAGCTCTATGGAATCCTCTGTAGACTCGGGCTCGTCCTTTTTCTCCCAGCTTCTCGCATTCCAAAACTCCATAAATTCCGGAATCTCATCTCTGAGAGCGCACTTGGTAGAGATTATAGCTACTTCGAGCATATCGAGAGTAGGCTCTTTTGTGGTTATCTTCTGCACCCACATACCGGGTGCGGAAATTATGCGTGTGATAACGTTGTCGTGTTTGCCGGCGATCATAAGTATCTCGTAGCCTACGCCCATGGTGAGTGGTAGAAGAGCAAGTTTGATAAGAGAGATCACGAGCGTGTGTGTGCCCGCAGGCATTACGTTTCTTACGAGCATTCCGACGAGGATGCCGATACCTATCATAAGGAACATAAAGCTTGTGCCGCAACGGGGATGGAAGCGTCTATGCTTTGCTGCGTTTTCAGGGGTAAGCTCTTCGCCCGCTTCAAAACAAGCGATCGTTTTATGCTCGGCACCGTGATACATAAATGTGCGCTTTATATCCTTCATCATAGATACAAGGAGAAGATAGACGATGAATATCGCAACCTTAAGCACACCTTCTATGACTGCTATTACGGTTGGGTGTATAGCGTCAAGGTGGAATGCGTTCTGCCACAGCCAGTTAAGACCGTCTGCCGACCAAGTGGGTAAGAACATAAAGAGTAAGAGCGAGAGACCGAGACCGAGGATGAGGGAAATTACCATTATCACGTCGGTTGCTCTTGCGCCAAGATGCTTTTTGCACCATTCAGTGAACTTGTCATCCTCTTCCTCTATTCCGAGAGCCTCGGCTGACGCGTTCAAGGTCTTCATGCTCAGCATCATCATTTCTATAAAGTTAACGACTCCGCGCAAGATGGGGAGATTGAGTATCTTGTGTTTTTTTCTTACGGATACGAACTCATCATCGTATACGACAACGCTTCCGTTATCCTTGCGGCAGGTGGTAACCGTTCTTTTTCCCGCCTTCATCATTACGCCCTCTATAACTGCTTGTCCGCCAACCTTGTTAAGTCGGTTTGGATCGTTGCAAGGGCTACATCTTTTTTTCATATCGTTTCCTTTCGTGAATTTTCGGTTGTCGGTTGCGCAACAGCGCAAGTCATTATATCACATAGGGCATAAAACCCCATAATACTGCTATTATACAATTATATCACATATATATTAAAAAATAAATACTTTTTTAAAAATAAATATTTTTCTTCCGAGAACGGTTGACTACACGGCGCGAAAATGATAGAATAATAAAAAACGCGAGGTGGATAGTAATGAATAAGATATATAAGCTGACTCCCGCTCTTAAGGATAATATCTGGGGCGGAAACAAGCTCCGCGCTTATGGCAAGGAGTCTGAGAAGGATAGAATAGCGGAGAGCTGGGAGCTTTCGTTTACCAATGGCGGTGAGGCGAGAATCAACGACGGAAGAGAAATGTCAGAGGCGTTCCCCAGAGATACGTGGGGGGAGGCGTGTGATAGATTCCACGCGTTCCCTGTTCTCACTAAATTTATTGACGCGAAGGATAATCTTTCGGTACAAGTTCATCCGTCGGATGCGTACGCTCTTGAAAATGAGGGACAATTCGGAAAAACCGAGATGTGGTACGTAGTTGAGGCAGATGAGGGCGCCGGACTCTATATGGGACTTGAGCGCGAGTGCGATAGCAAAGAGTTTGCAGCGGCGGTTGCTGACGGAAGCGTAGAAAAGCTTTTGTCATTCAAAGAGGTAAAGCGCGGTGACGTATACTTTATCCCCTCCGGCACGATACACGCTATTGGAGCCGGTGTGGTTATTTTCGAGATACAGCAGAATAGCACTTTGACCTATAGACTTTACGATTATATGCGCAGAGATAAGGATGGTAATCTCCGTGAATTGCACGTGGATAAGGCTATGAAGGTATCGCTTCTTGAGCCTTACAAGACGGTTGAATTTGACACGGATGATGAGTCGGTTATAGGTAAGTGTGAATACTTTGAAACGAGAAAATACAAACTTAACTTTGCAAAAACAAGCTTTAATGTGGATGAAAATTCGTTTTTATCCATTACGTGCGTCGGAGGCGAGGGGTTGATTGAGGGCGAAAAAATTGCTCTTGGTGACACCTTCTTTGCTCCTGCCGGATGCGGTGAGATAAGCCTTGAGGGCAATCTTGATATCATCACGGTAAAGGTTCCTAAGATCTAAAACAGAATAGAAAAGAGAGAGTAATTTGGGTTTAAAGAAAAACCACTTCACTCTCTCTTTTTTTGTTTTGTTTTGGTAAAATAACTATTAATCCTCGTACATATCCTCTTCGTACGCCTTCTCGTCGAGCTCGTCGTTAAAGCGAGCCGTTCTCTTTGCGTTTACGTAGTAGGAGTCTCCCTTGTGGCTGACAAACTCGTATTCCTCGTCATCTATATCAAAGAGTCTGCCACTTACGTCGAGCGCCTTCGCTGCTTTGCAGAAGATTTCGAGGAATTCATCGGTATCAAACTCATCGATCTCGATACCATAGTCATCGTTGGAAAATATAACGGTAGTTTCCTTTTCGGGATCGGCTGCGTCGTATTCGTCGTCGTAATTTATATAATCCGAGGTGATCTCGAAGAATTCATCCAGCTCACCTGATTTAAGGTAAGATACGAATTTTTTGAGCTCGGATTTTGTACCTGTAAGGTTGATTTCAAAATAAAGCTCTTCACAAAGTGTCATAGTCCTTCTCCTTGTACTTTATAAGAATGCTTGATGCTTTGAGTATAGCATAGAGATATAATATTTGTCAATATTTTTTCTGCAAAAATTGTCGGAGGTGAATGCGTGTTTGTATTCATATAATATGCTTTTTCCACTTTTATTGACATTGGTATCGGTAAGCGCCTTGGATCTTAACAAACCTCGGAAAAATACGGGTATCGGAGCGCAAAACAAATGGATGAAGTTGCTTGAAAAACGACACTTTCTTCATATATTATTATATACGCGAGGAGAATAAGGTGTAAAAAGCATACAAAATATGTATTTGTGTAATGTAAGTAAAAAAATAAAACTTTTTTTAAAAAAGTACTTGACTTTTATTCTTTGATGTTGTATAATAGACAAGCGCATAAAACGAGCTACGGTTCGGAGCGCGCAAATTGCTCATTGAAAATTGAACAACATGAAATTTCGAGCACTGAAAAGTGCAGAGATCTCGTTAATACACTTTGAAAAAAAGAAACTCATAAAGTAAAAAGATAGCTAGTAAAA
>JAZOUM010000117.1:0-5456 GCA_045658205.1 Eubacteriales bacterium
TTCCTATTAGACCGCGGCGTCACTCGCGTTAAGAGATAACGAGGAAGCGCGCTTGCGCTTTGAAATTGGGTGGTACCGCGATTTATTCGCCCCAAGATACGAAGCTTTACGTATCTTGGGGCTTTTTGTTTGTCACGGGTACGCTTTGAACGTTAATAAACCGAAAGGAAAAAATAAAATGAGAAAAGAACTCGCAAAGAATTACAACCCCTCTGAGTTTGAGGATAGACTCTACTCCGAGTGGTGCGAAAAAGGGTATTTTAAGCCCGATCCGGATGAAAAGAAAAAGCCTTTTTCTATAGTTATCCCTCCGCCAAACGTAACAGGACAGCTCCATATGGGACACGCCCTTGACGAGACTCTTCAGGACATACTTGTCAGAACCAAGCGTATGCAGGGATATTCTACTCTTTGGGTACCCGGTACCGACCACGCAGGTATTGCTACTCAGATCAAGGTTGAGGAAAGACTCCGTGTTGACGAGGGACTCTCCCGCTACGATCTCGGACGCGAAAAATTCCTTGAGAGAGTATGGGACTGGAAGGATTCTTATGAGGCGAGAATCACCGGTCAGCTTAAAAAGCTCGGCGCTTCTTGCGATTGGTCCCGTCAGAGATTCACTATGGATGAGGGTTGCTCCAGAGCAGTGCGCGAGGTTTTCGTTAACCTTTACGATAAGGGACTTATCTATAGAGGTCATAGAATTATAAACTGGTGTCCCAGATGTCTTACCGCTCTTTCCGACGCGGAGGTTGAGTATAAGGATCAGCCCGGCAATTTCTGGCATATCAAGTATCCTATAAAGGGTGAGGATGCGTACGTTGAAATTGCAACCACCCGTCCTGAGACTATGTTTGGTGATACTGCGGTAGCAGTTAACCCCGAGGACGAGAATACCAAGCATCTTATCGGCAAGACTCTTATCCTTCCTATCGTTGGCAGAGAGATTCCCGTTGTTGCGGATGATTACGTTGAGATCGGCTTCGGTACCGGTTGCGTTAAGATCACTCCCGCTCACGATCCCAACGACTTCCTTGTAGGTCAGAGACACAATCTTGAGCAGATCAAGGTTATGAATGACGACGCTACTATGAACTCCTATGCCGGCAAGTACGAGGGCATGGACAGATACGCTTGCCGTAAGGCTCTTGTAGCTGATCTTGAGGCAGAGGGCTTCCTTGTTAAGACCGAGCCCCACGCTCATAACGTAGGTACCTGTTACCGTTGCGGCACTACCGTAGAGCCTCTTACCTCTGATCAGTGGTTCGTTAAGATGAAGCCCCTTGCCGCTCCCGCTATCGAGGCGGTGGAGAACGGATCTATCAAGTTCGTTCCCGAAAGATTCTCCAAGAACTACTTCAACTGGATGAACAATATTCTTGACTGGTGTATTTCCCGTCAGCTTTGGTGGGGACATAGAATTCCCGCCTTCTATTGTGACGATTGCGGTCACATGGAGGTTTCCAAGACCGATATTGATACTTGTCCCAAGTGCGGCGGCAAGGTAAGACAGGAGGAAGACGTGCTTGATACATGGTTCTCGTCTGCTCTTTGGCCCTTCTCGACACTTGGTTGGCCCGATGAGACCGAGGATCTCAAGCGCTACTATCCTACCTCAGCTCTCGTTACCGGATATGATATAATCACCTTCTGGGTATCCAGAATGATCTTCTCAGGTCTTGAGCATATGGGTGAAAAGCCCTTCAGCACCGTGTTTATTCACGGTCTTGTAAGAGACGCTCAGGGTAGAAAAATGTCCAAGTCTCTCGGCAACGGTATAGATCCTCTTGAGATAATTGAAAAGTACGGCGCAGACGCTCTCAGATTCGCTCTTGCGACCGGTAATGCGCCCGGTAATGATATGCGTTTCTCGGATGAGAAGATCGAGGCTGCGAGAAACTTTGCTAACAAGCTTTGGAACGCATCCCGTTTCGTACTTATGAACCTTAAGAATGACGATGAGACACTTCTCACCGAGCCTAAGGCTGAGGATCTCAAGATTGAGGATAAGTGGATCCTTTCAAGACTCAACGAGCTTATCAAGACGGTTAACACCAATATGGATAACTACGAGCTTGGTATCGCGCTTGCAGAGATCTATTCATTCACATGGGATCTTCTTTGCGACTGGTATATTGAAATGGTTAAGAGCCGCTTCTTCGAGGGTGGCGAGAGCGCGCTTACTGCGGAGAGAGTACTTGTTAAGGTGCTTACCGCCGTTCTCAAGCTTCTTCATCCTTATATGCCCTTCATTACCGAGGAGATTTATCAGGCAATTCCTCACGAGAAGGATAGCATAGTTATCGAGAGCTATCCCGAATACGATCCCGACCTTGATTTCAAGGAGGATGAGGGACACATTGATAGAATTATCACCGCTATTACCGCTATTCGAGCTCGCCGTCAGGAGATGAACGTTCCTCCCTCAAAGAAGGCTAAGCTTTACGTTGTAACCAAGTATGAGTCTACCTTCAAGTCGGCTGAAAAGATTATTGAAAAGCTTGCGTCTGCATCCGAGGTTATCCTTACCGATTCCTACGATTCCGATGACGCTGTTATGATCGCTACAGATTCCGGCTCTCTTTACATTCCTCTTTCCGAGGTTATTGACTTTGAGAAGGAAAAGGCTCGTCTTACCGCTGAGATGAAGAAGAACGATGCGGAGATAGAGCGTCTTGAGAAAAAGCTCTCCAACGAGGGATTTGTTGCTAAGGCTCCCGCTGCCGTTATTGATGGTGAGAGAGCAAAGCTTGCTAAATATCTCGAGACCAGAGAGTCTCTTGCTGCAGCTCTTGCTAAGCTTGGTTAATGAATTAAAAGTAAAATTAGGTTTACAAAAATGACTGATTTTCTTAAAAATCCTCAAGATGAGGAAAACAAAGTGATATATAGGGGCTTCTATGAGGACGGCGATCTTATGCGCGTCGTCCGAGTAGAAGAGGGTATCGTTGAGATAGCTGAGAATGCGTTCCGCGACTTCGATATGCTTGAGGAGGTATATCTTCCTAAAAGCCTTCGTAAAATATCTGCTTGCGCGTTTGCCGGATGCAAGAATCTCAAGAGAGTTTATATGGAATACGGACTGCTTGAGATAGGCGACGAGGCGTTTTCCGGTTGCTCGTCAATCTATGACGTCAACGTTCCGGACACGGTAAAGCGTATAGGCGAGGGGGCATTCGAAGGATGCGCGTCCTTGACCAAGGTCAAGCTTTCCGAGGCCATCTACATGATCGGCGCGGGCGCCTTTTCGTACTGCTTTAACCTTTCTGAAATTACTATTCCGGATTCCTGTGTGCTTGTAGAGTTTAATTGCTTTTATTCCTGCTTTAGTCTTGAGGCGGTAAAGCTGTCCGATAATATGGCTTTGATCGACGATTCCACGTTTGAGGGGTGCAGATCGCTTACCGTAGTGGATATGCCTGTTAGACTTAAAAAGATAGGCAGACGAGCCTTTGCCGGATGTACCGCTCTTCGCTCGCTTATATTGCCCGTTGGTACGTCTGCTATAGGGCTTGACGCCTTTGTCGGATGCTCATCCTTATCGCGCATAGCGATACCTAAGCGTCTTATGGAGCTTGAGGATCTTGAGCTTTTCGCGGGATGCGATTCTCTTACCGACATTTCCTTTGGCGGCAGCGAGGAACTCTTTGATAACTTGACACGTGGTAATACTATAACGGTACAAAAGAGCGATCTTACTCGCTTTACACCCAAAATAACATTTATGGATTTGAAAGATGAAATATAAATGCCTTGTACTTGACCACGACGATACCGTGGTTGCCAGCTCTGAGGCGATACATTATCCCTCCTTTATCGCGTATCTTGAGGATTACCGTCCGGAGCTTGTTAATAATTATACCTTCGAGAGCTTTATCATAAAGAATTTTGATCCCGGTATAGTTTCCTTGCTTCACGATGAGGTCGGTCTTAATGACGAAGAAATGAAGCACGAGGAAGAGTATTGGCTCGATTTTATACAAACGAGATTCCCGAAGGCCTATGATGGAATGGGACAGATCATTGCCGATTTCAAGGCAAAGGGAGGAATAGTAGCCGTCGCATCTCATTCTATGACGCACTATATAGTTCGTGATTATGAGCATAACTCCTTGCCCAAGCCCGACGTTATATACGGATGGGATATCCCGAAAGAAAATAGAAAGCCGAGCCCCTGGTGCATTCTCGACCTGTGCGAAAGATATGGGCTTAAGCCCGAGGAGATCCTCGTGGTTGACGATCTTAAGCCGGGATATGATATGGCAAGAGGCGCCGGAGCTCACTTTGCGGCTGCCGGTTGGGCATACAATGTACCTGAGATACAGACGTTTATGAAGCAAAACTGCGACTATTATTTCTCAAGCGTATCCGAGCTCAAGGCTCTGCTTGAAGAGAATTGATAGGCCGTATATATTAGAAGTCTAAAAGCCGTAAGAAGCGACCCGTGTGGAGTTTCTTGCGGCTTTTGACATATTAAAAGAGTGATACTAACTTTGGAAAAATGGAAAATTTACTCTTTGGATAGCGCATAATAGATCAAAGTGATTTTTGTTTTTCTAATTGAATTTCGCCGACAAATTCGTTATAATTGTCAATACTCATCGATTTGTCGATTTATTTTTTTAAATACTGTTGATTTATTTTTAAAGGTATGTTAATATATATGGTGAAAAGGGGTGATTGATATAATTAACTTAAAGCTGATTCGTGAAAACGGCGACGTTAAGTTTAAGGCCTACGGAAATGAAATAGACGAGCATTTCCAAGGCGAATACGAGCCCGGAGATAAGTTCAGAATAGAGCTCTGCGACGGAGCTTTCGTTAAGCTGAAGCTTGATCCCACACTCGCCGAATCTATAGTTTACGTTCCCGATGGAACGTTTGAATTCCTCGTGCCCTTCGATAGAGAAAGACAGGCTTGCTATGCGCCCGGCGCTTTCGACGGTGACGATCACAGGATCGTTGTCTCAGAACCCACGGAGGCGGAAATCTTTAGCGAGCGACTTATCTCACTAAATTCGCACGACAGACACAACGTGCCTAAGTACTACCCCCACGCAGTTGCTAATTTCGTAACTCGTGAGGACCCTTGCTTCTTCGAGCGTAACGCTATCGACGGAGTAATCGATAACTCTAATCACGGTTTCTTCCCCTATCACTCTTGGGGTGGCGGACTTCGTGAGGATCTTGAGTATGAATTGCACTTTGGTACCGACGTTCTTGTATCTGAGGTAGTTCTCTTCCTTCGCGCGGACTTCCCGCATGACACCTATTGGAAGGAATGTGACGTTGAGTTCTCGGATGGAACAAAGGTACACGCAGATCTTATCGGCACAGCCGAGGGGCAGAAGGTAAGCTTCGAGCCCAAACAAACGGAAATGGTAAAGCCCAGCGGCTTCAAGCAGCAGAGACCCGAGGATGGTTCCTTGACCTTTGCGGCTCTTACTCAGATTGAA
>JAZOUM010000118.1:0-9334 GCA_045658205.1 Eubacteriales bacterium
TCCTACTCGCTTCTTCGTGAGCAGCTTTGTAACATTCTTCACACCTTAACTCCCAGAGAGGAGCAGGTAATCCGCCTCCGCTTCGGACTTGAGGACGGAAGAACGAGAACTCTTGAGGAGGTTGGAAAGCAGTTCCAGATCACAAGAGAGCGCATAAGACAGATTGAGGCTAAGGCCTTGAGAAAGCTTCGCCATCCTTCAAGATCTAAGACCCTTAGGGATTATCTTGCAAACTGATTGTGTATATTACACAAAAACGCGACGGTGGTTTTGTGCAAAGTATACAGTTAGGAAAATTTACAAATTATTTAAAGCCAAAAGTATTGACTTTTCATATTAAATATAGTAAAATACTTTAGTAAAGCAATAAACCTTTGGAGGATTTTATGAAAAGAATCACATCTCTCGTTTTGGTTCTCGTTATGATCTGCCTTGCGCTTGTCAGCTGTAGTGACGAGATAGGAGAGGATCTTCAGGGATACTACGATCGCGGTCTTTCCAGCACCAAGAGCGAGGTTATCTATGAATTAGATATGTATATCCCCGTTGATTATACCGCGGAGGAGCTCAAGACCCCCGAGGTAGAGTCCTCGTACAATACCGTACAGGCTCGTATCAACGAGTATATTGAATCAAAATATTATGCAAAGCTCTTTATTCACTTTGTACCCAAGGCTGAATACAAGGCAGTAATTACCGAGGCTGTTAAGCCCGGTTATATCTACGAGGATACTAACGGTGACGGAGTTAAGGATAGCAACGATAGGGTAGCTCAGGCGGATATCGTTCTTATCAACAGCTTATCTCTCTATAATCAGCTTGTTGACGTTGAGGATATCTCCAACACAATGCTTCTTCCTATCGACTCTCAGCTTCAGACCAATACCTTCGGTACTCTTAACGCAGACATCGCAAAGACCCTTTGGGATGCTTGTAAGGAGACTATCGGTGCAGAGGGCGAGGAAACCGTAGAGTATACCTACATAGTTCCCAACAACAGAGTAATCGGCAGCTACGTGTATATGCTTATCGACAGAGAAGCGGCACTTAGCAATAACTATAGCGAAAACTACTTTAATAGTGAGGCTTATTGCCCCGGCTGCGGTGCATTTTATAACAGCGGTGACGTTACTGTTACTGTTGATATCAACGGTAGCGATCCTGTTGATGTTTATATTCCCGCAGGAACCACTTATGATGATGCTTTGGAATTTATTAAGGAAGAAGCCGAAATTGCGGAGGATGCGAACTACGGTACACATTGCAGCAATACCGAATGTAACGGTTGGTTCGAATCATATATAAGCCTCGATTTCAGCAATGGCTCTACCTCTACCGTTTCAAATCTTATCGGGGTTATCGGTGAGGATAATGTTATTAAGAGATTCTACGGTATGTATGAGGATAAGGCCCTTCTTGAGAACGGTGAGCATCCCGACTATCCCGGCAGAAAATTTATCGTTAAGACAGTTTCGTATCCCGAGGTTACTAAGAGCTATGCTTGCGAGAGCGCCTTCGGTATCGTTAGAGATAATGAGAACGCTGCAAGATCTATGCAGATCGTTTACCGTATCAATAGCGACGTAACGCTTCGCAACCTTCTTCTTTACGGAGTAGAGAATATTCATTACACCAAGGATGCAAACGGCGTTGTTACCAAAAATCCTACGTCTACTTATAAGATGCGTATAGAGTATACCGGTAACATCTTCCTTGCATACCCCTGCAACGATCCTATTTGGAACGGTGAGGCTTGGACCAATGATGCTAAGATCAACGGTCAGCTCCAGAATTCCGAGTCTGTAATTTTAGGTTGATGATTGATATTTTACGGCGCACACTTTTGCCTGTGCGCCGTTTTATATATTTAAAAGGAGATTTATAAGAGATGGATATCAAAGGAAAAAAGGTTCTTTTTCTCGGCGACAGTATTACAGAGGGATACGGAACAAGCAGCATAGAAAATCGTTATACCGACGTTTTTGCACGCATAAGCGGAGCTGAGGTATACACCTACGGAATAGGCGGTACAAGGATCGCCCGCCAGAATAAGCCAACGCCCGAAAACCCAAATCACGACCTTAATTTCGTTGACAGAAGTCTTACGATGAATGACGAGGCGGACCTTATTGTTGTTTTTGGCGGCACTAATGATTTTAATCACGGTGATGCTCCGATAGGGTGCTTTGATGATCGGTGCGATACTACGTTTTACGGTGCAATGCATACATTAGTTTGCAATTTGTATAATAAATATCCTAAAACAAGGGTAATTTTTATGACTCCGCTTCATAGACTTGTTGAGCATCATACCAAAAAAATGCACAACAACAGATTCCTTACTCTTAAGGATTACGTAAACGTTATAAAAGAGGTTTGCGAGTATTACGGTGTGCCGGTTCTCGACCTGTATTCAACATCCGGACTTCAGCCAAGCGTTAAGATAAACAGAGAACTTTATATGACTGACGGACTTCATCCTACCGATCTTGGCGCCGAAAGAATTGCCGATATGCTCGATTCTTTTGTAAGAAGTCTCTAATAATATGATTTAATTGCAATTTATTTTACAAAATATGCACTATTTTGTTGACAAACCGTTAATAGTGTTGTATAATATAAAATGATTATTTTTATTTAATTATAATCCAAAAAATTATTAAGGAATATAGGTAAATGGAAGAAAAAAATGTTGAATTTACTCTTAGAGATTTGCTTGATATAATTCTACCTAAGCTTTGGCTCGCTTGTATCGTTGCAATTCTTTTTGGCGCTGTTTCATATTTTTACAATACGTTTTACGTAAGTGATTCGTATTCTTCTTCGCTTCAGTTTTATTTGTATACGACGGAGGATGAGAATGAACAGATCAGCTCCGATTCACAGACGATAACCATCGTTTGCTCAAAGGCATATAAGTCCGACGTGTTTATTAACAACCTTAAGGAAAATCTTGCAAAGGAATATCCTGCATATGCCAATGTTTCTGCCGGCACCATTAAGAGCATGATAACCATATCGCTTGACTCTGAGGTATCGGTTTTTGACGTTGTGGTCACCTCGAGCGATCCTGTGCTTTCCCACGCAGTTGCACAGTGTATTCTTGATCTTTCTTATTCTGCAGACCCTGCTGTCAAGCCTCTTATTATGGCTCTTGTACCTCATACTGCACATCTTTTGATTTATAAGGCTCCTGTGCAGGCAACCGGTCCTAATTCTCGAAATATAACGAGAAACGTAGCTCTTGCGGCCATTGTCGGTGCATTTATAACAGTTTGTGCTGTAATCGGTATCTCTCTTCTTGACGTTATTGTTCGTGATAAGAAGAAGCTTGAGAATAGTCTTACCGTTCCCGTACTTGGTGTTATTCCCAGGTATGAGTCTTTGACTAAGATGGAGGTCAGAAATTATGAGTAAGCTTAAGAGCTTTTTTAAGCTTTCTAAAAAGAAGGTTCACGAGGACGATAAGATAGAGATCGGAAGACTTTTAAATCAAGATACTCCCTTTGCGATAAGAGAGGCTTATGCCAAGTTAAGCACTAATATAATGTATCTTCCGAGCGATACCTCCTGTAAGATTATAGTTATTACGAGCGCTATGCCCGGTGAGGGAAAAAGTGTTCTTTCGGCTAATTTGTCTATCTCTCTTTCTCATCTTATCGGGAACGGAAAGGTTCTTCTTATCGACTCTGATATGAGAAGATCTCGCATTAACAGACTTTTCTCGGTTGATGAAGACGGCAACAGAGGTCTTAGCGAATATCTCGCGGGAATGGATACAGAGCCTGTTATCCACCAGGTTCCCGGTTACGATAATTTCTTTATACTTAATGCGGGTGCAAAGAATCCGAACCCGTCGGGACTTATTACCTCGGCAAGACTTTCGGATATGTTTGCAGAGTTAAAACAGACGTATGATTATATCATAATTGATACGCCTCCCATTGGCGCTGTTACCGATGCGCTTCTTTATTCATCCGTAGTTAACGGTTATATCATTTCCGTTCGTGCTGATTATTCTAACGTTAACCTTATTAAGGAAACAATTTCAAGCATTAAGAGCGTTGACGGAACCGTTTTTGGCGTTGTTCTTAATTCCTTTAATCCTAAATATGATAAGCGCGGTAGGTTCTACGGTTATCACTCTTACGAATCCTACTGATCATACTGATTGACTTTTTTAAGGTCGGAATCGCTGATTGCGACCGACCTTAATTTTTTTTAAAAAGGGGTATATATGATAGATTTTCACGCCCATATTTTACCTGGGGTTGACCATGGGTCGTCATCCTTAAAAACCTCTCTTTCACAGCTTGATCTTGCCGAGGATGCCGGTATTAAAACGATAGTTTCTACGTCTCACTTCTATCCGCATCAACACACGGTCAACAATTTTATTGAAATAAGAAATTCAGCCTATGAGGAGCTGGCATGTAAAAAAACGGAATCTCATCCGCAGATCATACTTGCGGCAGAGGTTCTTATGTGCGAGGGACTTGAGAAGCTTTCCGGACTCGAGGGTCTTGCAATAGCCGATAGCGGGTATATTCTTCTCGAGATACCCTTTAACAATTGCTCGCCTGAAATCGTTGATACGGCGCGTAGAATCAATTCTAATCCAAATACCAAGGTTATTCTCGCTCATGCCGATAGATATTCCTCTGATTACGTTGAGCAATTTTTGAAATTCGGTGCTAAGATACAGCTTAACGCAAGTGCGCTTTCGGGACTTTTCACCCCTGCTCATATAAAGTCCTATCTTGATAGAGATCTTGTCGTTGCTCTCGGTAGTGATATACACGGTGCCGATCCTAATGCGTATAAGTATTACCTTAAAGCAAAGAAAAGGCTCGGGCATCATTTTGACAGAATTATACGGCACACGAAAGAGATTCTCGGTAAAACATAATTTTAAAAAAAGTATATATAATCGCAAAATTCCATAATCCATAATCAATTAAAGGAGGGAGTTATGACATTTAAGAGATTTTTTTCGTTTTTGATTTGCACAGCGATGCTGTTTTGCTTCACCTCTTGTAGTTTAGGCGGTAGCGAAGGTGGTGAGGCGGGAAAGGACGGCCTCAGCGCTTACGATCTTGCGGTACAAAACGGTTTTGAGGGAACGCTTGAAGAGTGGCTTGATTCACTTAAGGGCGAAGACGGTAAGGATGCAGAAACCCCTTACGTAGGCAATAACGGAAATTGGTGGGTCGGTACTACCGATCTTGGTATTTCCGCTTCCGGATATCCCGCCGGTGTTACATCTGTTGCCACACTTGGTATCGTTCCCAATACGGGAGAGGACCTTGCTGATAAGATCCAGAGCGTTATAGATTCTAACTCTAACACAACACTTTTCTTCCCGGACGGAGAGTATCTTGTATCAAAGCCGATCAAAACCTCTGCTAAATACGATGAAAGCGTATCGCTTTGGCTATCAAATTACGCTGAGATCAAGGCTACGTCAAGCTGGAGCGGAACAACCACGGATGCCATAATAATGCTTGGCGCAAGAAATCCCTATAATACGGTTTATAAGCCCGGTAGCAACTATTTTCTTGAGGGCGGTATAATTAACGGCAACGGAAGAGCAAACGGTGTTTCTGTTGATAGCGGCAGAGAAACCAGAATAGAAAACGTTTCTATAAAGAATACTGTTGTCGGTCTGCATATAAAATACGGAGCTAACAGCGGTTCCTCTGACGCCGATATTATTAACGTAAATATCGTTGGTAATTCAAGAAAGGATTCTGTCGGACTTCTTGTCGAGGGATACGATAACACCTTCCAGAATATGCGTATTACCGGAGTACAGATCGGTGTACACGCCAAGGTGGGCGGTAACTTTTTTCGCGACATTCATCCTCTTATCGGTGATATGAATCTTTACAGTGGAAGCATAGGCTTTTACATTGAAGGCGGCTCATGGTTTGACGTTTGTTATGCCGATAATTTTGAAACCGGATTTAAGGTTGCCGGCACTGCAAGCTCAAACTTCACAAACTGCTACGTATTCTGGTGGTACAAAAACGGAACAACTCCCAAGATAAAGAAAGAAATAGGATTCCACTTCACCGGAAAATTTAACTCAACCATCAAAGACACGGTAGTTACCTTTAAAAATGCGGATAACGTTGATAATGCGTATATAAGGGTAGGAGAATCCGGAGGCTCGGGCGTTATCTACAACCCCAGAGTAAGCAGTAAGAATGACGATAATACTTATATGAATTACTTGGTAACGCTTAGATAAAATACATAAAAAGGACGAAGAGATTTGGCGGAATGCGTCTTAGCTCTTCGTCTTTCTTATTTGCAATTACATAAAGTTAATATTTCAGTATAAATCCCCTTTATTTACAGATACTAACAACGTACCTTAAAAAAAGGAGTAATTATATAAATGAAAGCCACAGGAATCGTTCGTAGGATCGACGACCTCGGACGAGTTGTTATACCCAAGGAAATACGCAGAACAATGCGTATACGCGAGGGCGATCCATCTCGTACAACATTGACAGTGTTCGACAGATTTTGCGCGGCGGTACATAGTGTGGCACAAAGAATAAAAGCGGAGTGTTTCACTCCGCTTTTATTCGCGTGTTCATTTAATTTTCCTTACAGTAAGCTTCTATTCCGTTTTTGTTAATTTCATTCAATACATCAGCAATAGTAACCTGAAGGTCTTCTTGAGCGTGTTCGTTTTTTACGCCACGATAAGATGTTTTTCCAAGCCTTACGTATAACAGATCCACACTAACGATAACTATTTTGTTTTCGTCTGTTTCATTAAAGTATGCAATTTCTGTAATAAGAGTGTATGTATATCCATCTTCAGGTCTGGAGTTTAATTCTTCAAAATCTTTTGTGATATAAAAATACTTTGCTTTGAGTTCAAGATCATATTGCTTGGCTTGTTCTATAAACGGCTTTAGCCATTCTCTTGCTTCTTTTCTTATCTCACGTTCCATCAAAACAACTTCATCGGTAAAATGAGATTCTATTTGCTTTTGCTTTTTCGCTCTACGCTTATTTATCCATTTTTTTGCATCCTCAAATAAATACCCCGTTATTGTTCCGTCCCAATATTTTTCAAGCAAATGTTTCGTTCTAAAGCTTTTACGAATGTGACCTTTCATATAAAATCTGCATTTGCCTACATTCTTTCCATAGATGCTAAAAATGGAAGCATAAAGAAAAAAAACCAACAAGCTTCTTTTACTACCGCTATAATCCTGCTTATCTTCTACTTCAATGGCATATATATCTTTCCACAAATATCTCTCGACCTGGAAAAAAACATAGCACAAGGAGACGCCTTCGCTATCAAAAGCATAGCAATAGGGGGTAAATATTGTAGGAAGCGTGATAAAAAGCAAAGAGGCTATTCCATTACCGAGCCCCCATGCGGTCTTGCCATCTGTAAAAAACTCGTATGACATCCATGCCAAAAGTATCCCTAAGGCAAAACAAAAATTGAAAAGCTTATTTAATGCAATTTGTTTCCTTTTTTTCATATTCATGATCCTTGGATATGATTTTTGTGATTTTTTGTCTGATTTTATTATATCACAAACATATCAAAATGTAAAGCGATACAGTATAAATCTCCACCTTTTGCAGATACTAACATCACAAATCTGTAAAATTAAGGAGATTTATATAAATGAAAGCCACAGGAATCGTTCGTAGGATCGACGACCTCGGACGAGTTGTTATACCCAAGGAAATACGCAGAACAATGCGTATACGCGAGGGCGATCCTCTTGAGATATACACGGATAGAGAAGGCGAGGTCATATTCAAGAAATATTCGCCCGTAGGCGAGCTTCAGAGCTTTGCCGTGCAATATGCCGAAACCTTATCAAAAACCGCCTCTATGCCTATTTTCGTATGCGACAGGGATGGGATAATAGCCGTTTCGGGCGCGTCTAAAAGAGAATATCTTGACAGACGCATATCGCAGGGGCTTGAGTCGATAATCGAGTCAAGAGGTCTTTATAAAAGAGTTCCCGGCAAAGAAGCGATTTCGATAATCCCCGACGGATGCTCTCACTATATAAGCGCGGCAATGCCTATTATCTCGGAGGGGGATATTGTAGGCTGTATTCTTTCGGGCTGGCAGTACGATACCTCGACAGATGGAAAAATCGCGGACGAGGTCGAATGTAAGCTTATTGAAACGGCAGCGGTCTTTCTCGGCAAGCAAATTTAAAAATTAAAAGCACTTACGAGCAGGTAAAAATCAGCTCATAAGTGCTTATTTTATAATATAGTAATATTTTTAGCTTCGGAAGATTTTGCAACGGAAATAAAGCTTGTCCCGCGGTTTACCTCGAGAAGCTCTCCCTCGGGTGTGGTAAATACCAATTCACCGTCATCTCCAACAAACCAGTATATCTCCGTGTAGGTACCGCCTGTCAGATAAAGACCCTTGCCGCCTCCGTCGGTATTAAGTATCATTTCTGTATAATCGCTGGTTTCATATGTTATGGAATCAGCAAATAAAACGAAAACGTTTTTATAGGTAAGAGCCTTTCCGTTTAAAAGGTCGATCGATGCGTTGCCGTTTTTGAGTAGCGTATATTCACCGGTCTCACCGGAATAAACGAGGTCGGTGGTGTTGGTGTCGGAATAGGGAATAGTAAGCCTTGCCGCGCGCTGGGGGTGCCTTATCTCCTCGCCGTACTTAACAAAGGAAAAGGGAAGCGAACCGCTCGACTTATCGGTAAGCGATAGGTTTTTAATACCTGCCGTAACGAGATCTGCGTTAGTATAGTGATAGGTGGTATATTCGGTATAGCTGTAGCCCGAAATACGTGACATATCAAAGCCGTCGCTATTATCGGCGCCTAATTTTCCGTCGTTTCCGTAGCTTACAAGAAGCCCCGAAAATGCAGAGGAAAAGGCGGAAATATATCCCCTTGTCGGAGAAAGAGAGCCGATCTTGCCGGGTAATGCGTCCTTTTCAAGGTGAACGACAAGTCTTGTGCCACCGCCCTCAGTTGGTATCTCAATAGTTACCTTAGACGATTTAACACCAAAAAGCGGATCGGTGGAATTTAAAACGAATCCGACCACGCCGGGGTCTGTTTTATCCTGCGTTGTCGGAAGTCCTGTAAGTCTGTCAAAATATTCGGGGGCGGGTGCTTGTACGGGCTCGTTTTCGGGCTCGTTTTGTTCGGGGGGCGGTAGATCATCGCCTGCGTCTGCCCCTTCGTTATATCCGCTTGCCGCGAAGGCAACGGTAAGTATAAGTATTGCGGCGAGTGCAAAAAAGGCAACCGGCCGCAAAAGGTTCTGTTGCTTATTAGATTTCATTTTTTACCTCCTT
>JAZOUM010000119.1:0-15331 GCA_045658205.1 Eubacteriales bacterium
TGCCTAAGTCATAGGCGCGCTTTCGCGCTATGCTCTTGGGATAATGGCATTTGTTGGTGCCGCCTATTTCTGTAAGGCGCTCTTTGTAGTATGTGTAAATACCTTTTCCCATAGTTTTTCTCCTTGTTTTGACTTTGGGCGCAAAACGCCCTCTATAGTTGATTATACCATACCCGTGTGAAAAAATCAACCGAAAAAATAGAAAAAATAGAAGAATTTTGAGCTTTTTTGCCGCTTGTTTTTTGCGGTGTGCAGTCCGAAAGTTTTTGATGTTTAGGTTAAAAAAGCGCACAAGCGTCACTTGTACAAATGCAACAAAATAAGAGACAAAAAATTGCCATATTGACGAGTTGATTTTTTGCGTATAAAATGTTATAATTATTGTGAATTAAAATGCGGGTGCGCATATAAAGGAGAATAAATATGAAAATGGCTAAAAGAATTTTCATCACTCTTCTGGTAGTTGCCGTTATGGTATCCTCCTTCGCTCTGACCTCTTATGCGGCAGAGTATACCTTTGAGGATTATAATAACGTGCTTGAGTACTTTGAGGAGCCCACTCTTATCAACTACGATTTTACCGGTGAGGATGTTGATTTTACATCAGACCTCCTTCTCAAGAATCCCGATGAGGTCAAGGTTGAGTACGTTACAAGCACTGAAGAGAATGCACTCTTTGGCAAATACCTTTCTCTTAGTGTAAACGAGAGAAGCGGTTGGGTATCTTTCGATGATAGCCACATGTATTTTGCTTGGGGCGCTGATGAGGAGCTTACATCCGTAGGCAGCTTCAACATTGATATGACTCTTGCAGGCTCGGTTAACTCCGCTGCTTCTACAGAGCAGAATCTTCCCAAGGTGGTTGTCGCTATATCGGGTGAAAAGCTTGACAGCGTTGATCAGGCAGGTACTGTTATCGCATCCTTGGATTACAGAAACGGAACCTTTACTTACCTCAAGGCTGTTGTTGCCGATGATGGCACAGTATCCGGTGGTATTGCATATACCGACTTCGAGGTTGAGGAGAACGCTTGGTACACCCTTTCGGTTACATACGACGTAGCTAAGGGATTCTCCACCATCACAGTAACTAATTGCGAGGATAGCGCTAACACTATCACGGTAGAGGACGGCTACGTTCCTTACGAGTCTGTTACCGATATCAGAGTCGGCGCAAAGGGATATGACGACGGTAGCGCTCGTGGATCCGAGATCAAGCTTGCGAGCCTTACTGTTCTTGGCGGTGTTTACCACAGAGTACCCGAAAATATGATTGCAGACGTTGAGAGCAAGGTGCTTGATATGTATGCGCTTGCTTATGACGAGGAAGCGACTCTTGAGGATCAGGCGCTTGCGGCTGATATCGTTAAGTCTATTAACGATTATGGCTTCACCAGTGAAAATGCCGATGTACAGAACGCCCTTTCCGCTTTTGCTAACGGCGCGGCAGGGTTGTTCAACGCGAGAATGGAAGAATGCATCAACGGATTTGACGCGTATCCTTCCTTCAATGATAGAAGAGACACTGTTGACCTTTGTCTCAGATACACAGACTATCTCAAGAATGCAGATCTTGCCGGTGTTGATCCAGCGCTTGTATCGGCTATTGAGGCTAATTCCGAAACACTCGTTCTTTTGAGCGATCGTCTTGAGCAGACCAAGCTGGCTACTCTTGAGTTCATCGCTGCAGTAGAGAACGAAAAGAACGTAGATATCGACAACTATTCCGAGGTTAGCGCTGCGGCACTTCGTCTTCAGCCCTATACTGCAGGCATTGATACTACATACGAGGGCGCAGGCGACGCGTTCGATTACTACGAAAGACTCGTAAATGCCGCTGAAAGAATCGGTAGCAAGGCAGAGAGCTTTATTTCAGCTGTTAACATTGCGGCTGATGAAACCCTCAACTTCAACGATCGTTCCACCGCGTTTAAGTCTATCAAGAAGCTCTATTACGATAATACCACCTATCCCGGTGTTTCCGAGGCTATCGAGCTTTACAAGGTTCTTGAGGTTACTATGACCGCAGCAATCGAAAAGGCAGATAACTTCATCAAATATGTAAAGAAGGCTGATTACGCAGATTACGTTACCGCAAAGCAGGAGAATCTTGATCTTGCTAAGCAGTACAGTGATTGTAATTCCGATTACGAGGGCGTAGCAGAGGCAAGAGTTCTTTACGATGAGGTACAGGCGTTTGTAAATCTTCAGATCGCTAATGCTAACGCGTATATCGAGGCTGTAAAGGCGCTCGAGAGACTCGCAGGCGATGATCTTCTCGCAGGTATCGAGAAGGCTAAGGGCCTTCGTGAGGCAGGTAACGTTCTTGGTGTTCCCGGTGTTACAGACGCTAACATCAAGCTTGACGAAATGATCTCCTCTATGGAGCTTGACGATAAGTATTCCGAGTATTTCATCAAGGTAGTTGCATCTCTTGACAGCGCATCCACTGCGGAAGAGATCTACGCTATCCTTGTTGACGCTAAGGATGCCGAGCTTACAGCTAATCAGAGATACGCAGGTGTAAGTGACGCGAGCAAGAAGCTTGCTAAGGCAATTACGGATTATAACAAAAAGGTTGAGTCCGCTAACAAGTCCTTCGATAGCGCAAATGACGCTGCGGCTAATATCTGCGGTGTCGGCGTGAGCGCTAAGCCTATCGAGACTCGTGTCATCGCGCTTATCAAAAAGTACTTTGACGAGGAATAATTAAAATATAAAACGGGTTGCACAGCTTTCCGTTTTCATCTACGTATTGAACGGGTGGTCTGCTACGGTAGATCGCCCGTTTGAATTTTCCGATAGCATGCTTCGGTATTATCCTTTTCGACATGCTATAGTCATTTTAGCGATCAATATTCAGTAAATGAGGTAGATACAATGAAGAAAATTGAATTTTTTTATCCATCGTTTACCAAGAAGGCTTTAACGTTTACGATAGATGACGGCAATATGGTTGAGGATGCCAAGCTTTTGGCAATACTCGCTCCGGCAGGTATTAAGGGAACGTTTAATTTGTGCTCTAATATACATCTTGATATCGTAGAGAGGACTAAGGCGTTTTACTCGGGGTACGATATTGCCAATCACTCAAAGCATCATCCGCTCGTTAACTTCGACGGAATAGAGTACGTTATATCCGATGACGCCTTTGATCCTCAAGTATCCGATCCTACGAAGATATATAAGGTTGACGGCAGAGACGGATTCTTTTGGCTTATGAGACCTAACGGTTGGAGACAGATGGTGTTTGAAGAGGATTTTCTTAATTATATAAAAGAAGGAAAGGAAGAGCTTGAAGGTATATTTTCCGATCGCGAGGTAAAGGATTTTGTGTGGCCGTATGGCGAGCAGAATAATGCGGCGGCGCACGATCTGATCAAAAAAATACATCGCTCATCACGTAAAACAGGATGTACTCGTGATACGACAAGCTTTGATATCCCGTCGGATAAGTACGCGTGGTCCTATAATGCCGATGATAACAGTCTTCTTGAGGTAATGGAAAAATATGAAGCATATCCCGATGACGGCAGACTGAAGTTCTTTGCCTTCGGAGTACATTCCGTTGACTTCGAGAGAGACGGAAAATGGGGTGATCTTAAGGAGTTTGCTCTAAAGTACGGCAATCGCCCTGATACCTATTGGTATGCGAGCGTAGGCGAGATATTTGATTACGAGGAGGCTATAGCTTCCGTTAAGGTTATAGACGGAGAGATAGTTAATCTATCTTCCTTGGCGATATATTTGAAGCTGGACGGCGAGAAAATGATCATAGCTCCAAATTCAAAGGCGACTATATAAAAATAAGAACGTAATTCCTGTCCGATAACGGATCAAAGTGAATTACGTTCTTATTTTATTCTTCTATTTTTCCTGCGTCAGGGTATTTTCCTGTAAGCTTAAAGCCATCTATTTCCGAACGGCACATAGCGTTGAAAATACGGTGCTTCACACCCTTGTTGCTTTTTTCAAGCTCTGTAAGGAGATTTTTCATATTCTCTCTTTCGGTTGCGTGATCCTCGGGACACAAGGACGTCATAACCGGCATCGGACGTCTTCTTACGAAATACTGCACGTCCTTTTCGGTAGCGTAGAGAAGAGGACGTATGAGAGTCAGCTTGCGGTTGGAAAGGTAGGATTTAGGAGAGAAGCAACCAAGTCTGCCCTCGAAGAAAAGATTCATCATAAAGGTTTCTACGGCATCGTCGTAGTGGTGTCCGAGAGCTACCTTGTTGCAGTTTGCGGCTTGAGCCTCCGCATGGAGTGATCCACGACGCATTTTTGCGCAAAGAGAGCATGGATTAGGCTCTTTTCTTATATCAAAAATGATCTTGGCAATATCTGTTTTGACTATACGGTATTCGACCTTTAGTCTGCGACAAAACTCCGCCACCTCGGAAAAGTCTGAGCCCTCAAAGCCCATATCCACGGTTATAGCGACTATATCGTACTTTTTGGGATAAAATCTTCTCATTTCGGCAAGAGCCGCGAGTAGAGTTAGGGAATCCTTACCACCCGATATGCCGACGGCGATTCTATCGCCTTCATCTATCATACCGTAGTCATCAACCGCTCGTCTTACAAAGCTGAGCAGTCTTTTCATTTCATTCATATAACAAACCTTTCGACCTCGGCATATAATGACATTAAGCTTATATACGGAGGCATTCATGAGTATCAAAATTTATATAGATCAAGGACACAATCCACGCGATTATAATACGGGCGCAGAGGGCAACGGCTTTTATGAACAGGATATAACCTATGAAATCGGTAAAAGGCTATATTCGCTCTTGTCTGGGCATCCGGAATTTGATCTGAGACTGTCACGTCCTACGACCGAAACGGTCCTTGGAAGCAACAATGCATCAAGCCTTACCGCGAGAGTAAGGGAGGCAAACTCGTGGGGCGCGGATTTGTTTTTGTCGTTACACACCAACGCCTCTCTTAATGAGAACGCTACGGGTAGCGAGGCTCTGATATTTGACAAATCCTCGACCGTTTCATTTGGGATCGCGGAGGACATACTTACCGAATTGAATCTCATTACGGGACTTCGTAATCGAGGGGTAATAGAGCGTCCCGGTTTGTATGTATTAAGACGGACGAATATGCCTGCAGTTCTTGTCGAAATGGGCTTTATAACAAATCCCATAGACGCAGAGCTGATGGCATACTCGCCCGAGCTTTTTGCCCGCGGAATATATCGCGGAATTCTTAAGTATTACGGGATCTCTTAGGAGATTTATTTCAGTGTGATAGAGTCTAAGGTCAGATATTCCTCAGCGACTGACACGCTTCTTGCGTAGAAGTCATAGGTAGCGCCGCAATTTTTACAGTACGCCTGCATGCCGTCATCGGTAAATCTGATATCGTACTCACCGTTATCACAGGGGCAGTGAACTTCACCCTCGGCTTCCAGATCGCGCAAAACGAAGTTAAGCGTGTCGTATATAGCGGGATCGGGAGGCATGGAATCCTCTCCAACGTCCTGTGGCTGAATATCGGATACGGTCTCAGCCTCAAGCGACGTCATAATGCGCGATAGCTCCTCAGCCGAGTTTTCGATCTCCTTAGCTACATCATCCTCGTTTCCGATGAAGGAAATACCCATGCCGGAATAAGGACAGCTGAATTTCGTCAGCTCGTCTCTTTGTAGGATTTCGGGAGATAGTACGTAGGAGTGATTGCTTTTACAGTATACGCAGGGGACGGAGAGAGCTACCCTTCCATCGCTTTGCTTTTTTATGTCGAGCGCAGAGTCGCCACAGGCGCACTTGAGTCTCAGCATGTCGGTTACAGCGCTGAGTCCACCGAGAAAGCCTACCGTGGCGGTAGCACATTCGGGGCATCGGTATGCTATTTGTGTTCTTTTGATTGCCATAATGCTTCCTTAATTACTTTGCTCCTTCTATAGCGTCGGTTTCTTCCTTGGGCTCGATGCCGAGGATCTCGCAGATCTTTACAAGCTCAAGCGCGAATGCGCCGGCGGAGAGATAATCTCTCGCGGTTGTGAAAACTCCGTCGGTTACTACGTCCGCATCGGTGAGTACAGCGTTGAGAAGCTCTCCTTCGAATCCGGGGAAGCATGTAGCCTTGATATTGGTAAGCATACCGTGCTTACCGAAAATGCTGGGAGCAGCGCAGATTGCCGCCAAGTGACCTCCGTTGCGGAGAGTTGCGTCTATGAAGCTTTGGGTTACGGGAGATGCATCGAGGTTTTTAACTCCGGGCATTCCACCGGGAAGCACGAGCATATTAATTTCGCTAAGCGGTACGTCAGTGGAGAGAAGGTCTGCGGCGACCTGAATTCCGTGAGTGCCTGTAACGAGCTTTTCATTGGTGATGCTGACGGTTCTTACGTCTATATTGTGGCGTCTCAATACGTCCACGGGAGTGATTGCTTCGAGCTCCTCAAAGCCGTTTGCAAGAAGTACGATAACCATGATGTACAATCTCCTTGAAATAATATTGTTATTTTTAGTTAGGCGATCGGACGATGTCTGATCGCCTCGTTGTTTTTAGGCGCTGTTTTTCTAAATGTTATGACATATCAACTCTTGAGAGCTTTTCGTGCCATTCATCCATTGTGAGCAGAACGTCGCGGGGCTTTTGACCTCTGGGCTCACTGACAATGCCTATTTCTTCCATTGCGTCGATATATTTTGCCGCCTTACCGTAACCGATAGACAGCTTTCTTTGTAATAGAGAGGTGGAAACCTTCTTTGAGCGAATAGCAAGTTCAACTGCGTCAAGGAACTGCTGATCGCTGTAGTATCCGCACTCCTCGCCATCATCGTCGAAGTCATCTGCTCCGGCGCCACCGGATTTTTTATTGCCACATTTCTGAGCGGCCTTGTTGATCTCTGCGAATACCTCGTCATCGTAGGATCCATCGCCTGCCTGTGACTTAAGGAATTCCATAATGTTTTCGACCTCTCGGTCTGATACGAAGGCTCCCTGTACTCTGCAGGGCTTGGGCTTATCTACAGTGGAATACAGCATATCTCCTCGGTTAAGGAGCTTTTCGGCGCCGGACGTATCAAATACAGTTCTCGAGTCAACCTGCGAGGTTACCTTACAGGACATACGAGTGGGGATATTTGCTTTGATAGAACCGGTAATAACCTGTACGGAGGGACGCTGAGTACCTATGATGAGATGGATGCCCGCGGCTCTTGCCTTTTGCGCGATTCTCATAATGAGATCCTCGACGGGATCTCTTACCTGCATCATAAGGTCCGCCAGCTCGTCGATAACTATGACGATTTTCGGCAGCTTTTCTCCGAGAGAGGGATCGAGTGATACCTTTTCGTTATACGCGTCAAGGTTTCTTACGTTATACTTCTCGATCAGCTCGTATCTGCGCTCCATTTCCTCTACAGCCCACATAAGAGCGCCTGCCGCTTGCTTGGACTCGGTGATTACTGGGATGAGAAGGTGCGGGATACCGCTGTACATTTTAAACTCTACCTTTTTAGGGTCGACCATTATCAGCTTGACCTCATCGGGACGCACTCTGTAAAGCATACTTACCATTATCGAGTTAATACATACCGATTTACCCATACCCGTGGCTCCGCATATAAGTGCGTGAGGGTATTTGGAGATATCACCAAAGACGGGATTTCCTGCTACGTCCTTACCGATAGCTACGAATGTTTTGGACTTTGCGTTGATGAACTCGTCGCATTCGAGAAGCTCTCGTAAGCGCACGTTTTTAGGCTGCTTGTTAGGAATCTCAAAGCCTATTGCAGACTTGCCGGGGATAGGCGCTTCCATACGGATACCCTCCTTAGCAAGGTTAAGGCAGATGTCGTTATACAGTGATGTGATAGCGTTTACCTTTACGCCTCTTGCGGGCACTACCTCATATCTTGTGATACGAGGTCCGCGGTCAACGCCCTTGATAGACGCCGTAACGTTGAATGATGCGAGCGTGTCTATCAGTATTTTTGTGTTTTCGTTTATTTCGCTTGTGTCATCGTCTGTCGCCGGATCAAGTCCGAGAAGCTCTATCGAGGGGAGCTTGTAGTTCGAGAAGTCCGGTTTTTTCTTTACGGGCTTGTCTTCCTTCTTTTCGACTTTAGGTTTGGGCTCTGCTTTTATAGAAGTATGCTCAAACGGGGGGATATCGTCCTCATCGACGTACGCATCCTCCTCGACCTCGTCGGGAGACGTAAGCTCATAGCTACCGCTATCCTCTTCGACTGCCTCCTCGTCGCTTTCATCTCTGAGAGCGGAGAACATGTCCTTATAGCTTTGAACTACGGGATTTCTATCCTCGGGAGGAATCTCCTCGTCGCTGAAGCCATCGTCATCCTCAATCTCTTCCGAAAGCTCTTCATCGGACACGATGTATTCCTCGTCTTCATCCTCATCGTCGGTATCTGCGCTATAGATATCCTCGCTGTCGCCGACGTACTCGCGCTCGATTTTAAGAGTGCTTATTTCTTCGCTCTCTTTTTCGTTGCTGTCAAGATCTATCGCGCTAATTTCGGAAGTTGATATACTTTCCGGCTGAACTGCTTGATATGGTTTAAATTCAGGTACGTATTCTTCCTTTTCTTCACCGAAATCCTTGGTGGCGGTATATGAAAAGCTTTCGGACTCGGAAGGCTCGTTACCCATTGTAAAGGCGGTAACCGCATCGTCCTCAAATGCCTCATCGTCTGCGTCAGACTCGTTGCTCGATTCGTATGAGTATGCTCCAAACGAGCTTTCGTCGTTACGTCTTTCGTAAATGCTTACGGCGTCCTCTTCTACGTAAGGCAAGGATGACGGAGCGGTTTTTTGCGGCTCGTATTCGGTTGCCTTAGGTATGGAATAGCTGTTTTCCACCGTCTCAGATTCGATGCTTTTAGGTGGAGTGTAGGAATAAATTGTCTCGGGAGTATCAAAAGCGGGCTTTGAAAATACCGCGCTGAAATTGTCTGTTTCTTCATCGAAGCCTATAGCCGTGTAATTTGCCGGCTCTGTTTTGGGGGCTTCATACTGCTTTTCCGACTTTTCAAAGACGAATGATGACGTCTCGGTTTCTATCGCCGGCTTGTTAAGACTTTCGTCGTCGCGTTCGCGGAAATCTACGTTTTTGGGCGTTCCCTTGAACTCGCCGTCGTTGTTGACCGGGACTGCTCTGCGAGCATTGATAATCGCAGCCTTTCTCTTTTCAAACTCAAGTATCTGCTTTTCTCTTTCGATCTCAGCCTCGGTCAGCTCGCTTATATCCTCGCTGACTCTTCTTTGGCTCGGAGCTTCATCGAGTATACTGCGTGAGGAGGGCTTTGACGCGAGATCCTCCGACATCATCATAGCAAAGGGATCAAAGCTTTGTGTAAACACCGAATCGGCGTTTTCGTCTATTTTTTGCGAGAAGTCTGTTTTGACAAAATCGGCTTCATTAATCTGCTCGTCCTTTGCGTGCGTTCTTCCGATCTTGCTGTCCGGGTCGTCGTAGATTATATTGACGAGTCGTCTTCTTTGGGTAGTAACTGCCTCTTCCGTTATCTCATCGTCATCGCTTGATACGGTATAGAACATTTCCTCCGCTTTTTCGCGCATCGCCATTTCCTCGGCTTCCTCATCGCTGACGGAGCTTTTGAAAAATACCTTTTCATGCAGAGTAGGATTTTCTCCTGCATCGGCGCGCGTCTCCTTTATGCCAAGCTCGGATACGCACAAGCGCTGCATTCCGTTATCCACGGCGAAAAATTCGTCATCGGTAAGCTCTAGGCTCTTTTGCTCTGCGTTTCTCTTGATTTTCTCACTCTTGGCGTTTTTTGCCTTGCCAAAGAGTCTTTTTATACCTCTCTCCGCGAGAGCGAGAGCTATGATTATAGATTTGAAAATATTGAAGAAGAGCTTTGAGATACCCTTTTGTCCCTTAGCGAAGAAGTAGGAGACGTATATCGCGAGTATCGCGACGCCTATGATCACTACGCCCACTCTTCCAAATATCTTAATAAGACAAAAACCGACGGCGCCGCCAATGAAGCCTCCACCCACGGAGATCTGACCGTTTTTAAAGAAATCAGCCGCGCTGAATACGAGCTCATCGTTCCAATAGGTTACGGAATAAGCGAGAACCGACACGAACGTTATCGCTATCGCCGAGAATATCACTCTCGACAAAACTCTTTTCTCGTGTATATCGGAGGGGTAGAAGACTGCGTGGATCGCAAGTAGGGCAGGGATCACGTACGCTCCGTATGAAAACAGCCCAAGAAAGACTGTGGATATCGCGTGGCCGAGCGCTCCGATGTCCTGCGTAATATAACAAAACATGGTAAATACCGCAACGGCGAATAGTATTATAGGAACGGCTCTGTGTATTCCCGTAAGAGAGGAATAGTAAGAGGGATTTTTCTTATTTTGTGCCATATATGTCAACCTCATTTGGAATTATACTTCATAACAGGCAGATAAGTACCATTTGATGGAAAAGTACGTAAAGCTACCCTAAGATATATTCTACCAAATTTTTGTCAAGAATACAAGAGCAATTTGAAAATATTTTTAATATATTTAAATTTATTTCGCCCGCGTACTCGATCGCGTAATTATTATATAAAGAAAATGCGCGAAAAACCTTGACAAAGCGGGTTGCTTCTGCTAAAATATTTCAAGACTAAATTATGATGCCGTATTATTGCTTTTTATACGGCAGATGGAGTGTGCAATGCTTTTATATAATTCGCTTACAAGAAGCAGAGATGAATTTATACCGAGAGAAGAGGGAAAGGTTTCGATATATACCTGCGGTCCTACCGTATACCACTTCGCTCATATAGGAAATCTCCGTACCTACGCTATGGAGGACGTGCTTGAAAAATATCTTCGTTATCTTGGCTACGACGTTACCAGAGTTATGAATATTACTGACGTCGGACATCTTTCCAGCGACGGTGACACGGGTGAGGATAAGATGCTCAAGGGAGCAAAGAGAGAGCATAAGACGGTTATGCAGATAGCAGAGCATTATACTAACGCCTTTTTCGCAGACTGTAAAAAGCTTAATATTAAGACTCCCGACGTTATAGAGCCCGCAACAAATTGTATTCCCGAGTTCATTACAATGGTAACCGAGCTTCTCGAAAAGGGATATGCTTACGAAGCAGGCGGCAACGTTTACTTTGATACCTCCAAGATTGAGAAGTATTACGTGTTCAACGACTTCAAGGAGGAGGATCTTGAGGTTGGCGTTCGCGACAGCGTTGAGGAAGACGGCAATAAGAAGAATAAGGCTGATTTCGTTCTTTGGTTTACTAAGTCCAAATTTGATGATCAGGAGCTTAAGTGGGATTCGCCTTGGGGCGTCGGTTATCCCGGTTGGCATATCGAGTGCTCATGCATCGCGAGAAAGCATCTTGGAGAATATCTTGATATCCATTGCGGTGGTATCGATAATGCTTTCCCCCATCATACGAATGAAATAGCGCAGAGTGAGTCTACCTTTGGACACGAGTGGTGCAAGTATTGGTTCCACGTGCATCACCTCAATACAAATTCGGGTAAGATGTCTAAGTCTAAGGGAGAGTTCCTCACGGTATCGCTCCTTGAAGAGAAGGGATACGATCCTCTCGTTTACCGTTATTTCTGTATGCAGTCGCACTATAGAAAGAATCTTGTGTTCTCATGGGAAAACCTTGACAATGCAAAGAACGCTTATGACAAGCTCGCGCAGAAGATAGCTCAGCTTAACGCTAATGGATCCGATGAAATTGATGCCGAGAGCTTTGCTGCAGGTAAGAAGAGATTTACCGACGCTCTCGATAACGATCTTAATACCTCTCTTGCGGTTACCGCGCTTTACGACGTATTTAAGCTTAAGACAAACGACAAGACTAAGCTTGCGCTTATTGAAGATTTTGAGAAGGTATTAAGCCTTGGACTTCTTGAGGCAACTGAGAGAATAAAGGAAGAGGAAAAGAAGAAAAAGGAAGAGGAGAATGCCGGTGTTGATCCCGAGCTTCTCGCTTATATCAACGAAATGATAGAGGCAAGACGCGCCGCAAAGAAGGAAAAGAACTTTGCAGAGGCTGATAGAATCAGAGTTGAGCTTCTTGAAAAGGGTATAACCCTTATTGATACCAGAGAGGGTACAAAATTCACCATAGGCGAATAATTTTTTGAAAGGAGAGGGAGTATGTTCGAGTTGAATACCGCTAAGGTGCTGTTTCTTGACAAAGAGTACGAGCGCGCCGCACAGATGTTCTATGAGGGCGCTACCGAGGGTAATGCAGAGGCTGCGTTTAACTATGCGTATTGCCTTATGAACGGCTACGGAGTAGAGCCTGATCCCTCACTTGCAAAAAGCTTTTACGTTTTCGCTTCGCATACTGTCGGCGAGGCGGCGTACAACCTTTCCGTTATGTATTTAAGAGGAACGGGCGTAAAAAGAAACTACAAAAAATGCTTTGAGTATATGAAGGACGCGGCAGAGCTCGGCGTTATAGAGGCTCAGCTGTATCTCGGAGTTGCTTATACGCTCGGTAGCCTTTTTGAGCCGGACGTCGTATCGATCTCACTTTTGCCCTATCATACTCCGGAATACAGCGCTACCGTCGCGTATATCGAGGGTGACGTTCCTGATTATGAGGAGGATGAGGAGGCGAGAATTGCCGCTGTAAGACAGGATCCTCACAGCGCGTTTATGTGGTTCAGATCTGCGGCAAAGCATTCTCCGGATTATGTTGAGGATCTTTCCGGTAAGGGTAAATACCTTTACGCGCGTTGCTTTATTGACGGTCTTGGAGTTGACTTTAATCGCGACAGAGGAAACGCACTTATGCTTCTTGCCGCCACCGACGGATCAGAGGAGGCTATGGCGTATCTTGAGACTGAGGCTCCGTACGTGCTTGAAAATCTTAAGAACTCAGAGCTTATGAGACAAATAAGGAGAGTGGAGGGGATCTCCGCTCCCAAGGAATACTGAAGAAAGGCGGTGAACGAGCTGTGGTAAGGATAACAAGCGTTCTTGATCGCTCCTACGCAAAAAAGAACGGCATAAAATCCGGCGATATACTACTCGCTATCAACGGTAATGAAATATGCGATGTGCTCGATTACCGTTTCTATCTTGCCGAAAGGCAGATCATACTCTCTCTCAAGAGAGAAAACGGAGATGAATACTCCGTAAAAATTAAAAAGGACGAATATGACGATATCGGGCTTGAGTTTGAGACTCCCTTGATGGACGAAAAGCATTCGTGTCGAAACGGATGTATCTTCTGCTTTATAGATCAGAACCCCGAGGGAATGCGCGCGCCGATATATTTTAAGGACGATGATTCGCGCCTTTCATTCATTCACGGAAATTATATAACGCTCACTAATATGTTCGATAAGGACATAGAACGCATCATTAAGATGCGCATTTCTCCGGTGAACGTATCTATACACACCACTAATCCCGAGCTTCGTGTAAAAATGATGAAAAATAAGCGTTCGGGCGACGTGCTTCGTTATCTTGACGATTTTAAGAATGCGGGACTGTCTATGTGCGGACAAATAGTGCTTTGCAAGGGCGTAAATGACGGAGATGAGCTTTTGAGATCTCTTCGCGACCTTTCCGCGTATTATCCCGAGATGGGTAGCGTGGCGATAGTACCTGCCGGACTTACCAAGCACCGCGACGGTCTTTATCCTTTGACCGATTTTACACCCGAGGAAGCGGGAGCGGTTATAGATATGATCGATTTTGTAGCCAATGAGCAACTGAAGCTTCACGGCTCTCGTCAGTTCTTTGCCGCGGATGAGTTCTATCTCAAAGCGGGCAGACCTATTCCCGATGCCGAGTATTACGAGGAATATCCTCAGATAGAGAACGGAGTCGGTATGCTTCGCTCCTTCTCAGATGAATTCGGTATGGCAATAGATGACGTTGAGTATCTCGTCTCGGAATTTAAGGGCGAGAGACAGGTTACGGTAGCTACCGGTGTTGCGGCATACGATATGCTTTCCGCCTTTGCGGTAAAGCTTACGTCGGTTTGTCCCGGTCTTAAGGTTAACGTAGTAAAAATAATAAATAAATTCTTCGGTGAGAGTATAACCGTTTCGGGGCTTCTTACCGGTAAGGATATATATGAGCAGCTCTCGGATATCGCGCTTGGCGACGAGCTTATCATACCGGAATCGGCGCTTCGTGCCGAGGATGAGGATTTCCTCTGCGGTATGACGCTCCGAGAGTTAGAGGACAAGCTCGGCGTTAAGATTACGCCCGTCGGTAACGACGGATACGGATTTGCCGAGGCGGTATTGGGCATCTGTCAGTGATGGCCTTTTGGGAAAGGAGATAAAATGTCAAAACCTATAGTAGCCATCGTTGGTAGACCTAACGTTGGAAAGAGTACGCTTTTTAACAAGCTTATCGGCGAGCGCCGTTCTATCGTTGAGGACGTGCCGGGCGTTACCCGAGACAGAATTTACGCGGACGCGGAATGGAACAGCCATAGCTTTCTTCTCGTTGATACGGGTGGTATTGAGCCTAAGAGTGATGATACCATACTTAAGCAGATGAGAACTCAGGCTGAGATCGCCGTAGCGTCTGCTGACGTTATTATATTTATGTGCGATATAAGAGCCGGACTTCTTGCGGATGACCGTGACATCGCGATCATGCTTAAAAAGTCGGGTAAGCCTATCGTCGTTGCCGTAAATAAGGTAGATCGAGTAGGTGACGTGCCCTTCGAGTTTTACGAGTTCTATGAACTCGGATTTGACCGCGAGCCTATCGCTATATCTTCTCTTCACGGCTCAGGCACGGGAGATCTTCTTGACGCAGTAATCGAGGAGTGCGAATTCCCCGAGAACGAGGAGATAGAAGAGGGAATTATAAACGTTGCCGTTATAGGTAAGCCTAACGCCGGCAAGTCCTCTATTATCAACCGTATGTGCGGTGAGGAGAGAGTTATCGTTTCCGATATCGCGGGCACAACCAGAGATGCGGTTGACACAAGAGTGGAGAATAGCCACGGAATATACAACTTCATTGATACCGCAGGTATCAGACGTCACTCCAAGGTCGAGGACAGGATAGAGAAGTTCAGCGTTATCAGAGCCAATATGGCTGTTGAGAGAGCGGACGTTTGCCTTCTTATGATCGATGCCAAGGACGGCGTGACAGAGCAGGATGAGAAGATCGCGGGTATCGCTCACGAGGCGGGCAAGGCGGTCATTATCGTCATCAACAAGTGGGACGTTATCGAGAAGGATAACAACACCGTTAACCAGTACACAAAGGAGGTGCGCACCGCGCTCTCCTATATGCCTTACGCACCCATAATCTACGTTTCCGCCCTGACCGGTCAGAGATGCGCGCACATCTACG
>JAZOUM010000120.1:0-39512 GCA_045658205.1 Eubacteriales bacterium
ACGTGCAGGAGCTTTGCCGCATCACATACCGCGACTCTAACACCATCTACGAAAACGGTGACCTGAAGAGCACCTGTTATGCCGAGCTCAACAGCACCGATGTAGCACTCCTTGGGAAGCGTGTATTTGATATCTACCGCACAGTCGAAAAGGTTGCCCCATCTCCAGACGTAACCCTGCGAGTCTTGCTCGGGTGGGTAGGAAATATCCGTATTAGCCAGATAAAATTCGGGTGTGATGTTGCTGTTAAGAGCACCTATAAACATATCTTTCTCCTTTAAGCGCCATATGACGCATACTGTATTAATTTTATTATATCACTTCAAAAATGAAAAATAAATAGCTTTAATTGAAATTTATATTGCAAAATTTACACCTTCATCAGTCCTTTAATTCGCATCCGAGGGGGAACGTCCGAAGAAGGCGCGATAGTTGCGGTAGAAGGTGGTGTAATCCGAGAAGCCGCATTTTTCATACACGGCTGTAGGCTTTTCGCCGTCGCTGATCCTTCTCTCGGCGAGCAGGAGTCTTTTTGAGGTCACGTATTTTGCCGGAGTCTGGTGCAGCTCGTTTTTGAACAGGCGGTAGAGATAGCTCTCGGTAACAAAGCAGCTCTTAGCCACCTCGTCTATGCCCGTGAGGGTTGTGAGATTTTCATTGATGTACGAGAGAGCCATAGACAGTGTGGGTGATGCTACCGTCGGAGCTTCCGTATTCTCTGTGGCGGGCGTTACGCTCAAGAGATAAAAGAGCTCGCAGAGTAGCCCCGTGAGAATTCTTTCAAAGTCCTCGCCCTTAAAATGCTTGTAGTAGAAGTCGGTCTTCTTGATTATCTCTGTAGCCATCGGGTATTCCTCAAGATTGATGATCTCGGGGGTTGACTCCAATAGCTCGAGCCCCTCGAGGTTCTTTGTTCTGGGGCTGAAGAGAATGTCGTATCTCTCGTAGTCGCAGGCGGAGTCGATGCGTATGAAGTGGTACTTCGATGGCTTGATGAGGACGAGATCGCCGCGCTTGAGCTTGTATTGTCTGTCCTCGATAACGTGCGTTGCGTCACCGCCTACAAAGTAGAGCAGCTCGTACATATTGTGTGAGTGCATGGAGTAGGCATCCTTTGGCAGGTTGCGGCTGATTTCGTGCTTGAAGAAGAGGGCTTCTCCCTTGTAGGAATAATCCTTTTGCATATTCCCGCTCCTTAGAGTTGTTTTTATTTCATTGTAGCATATAAGTTCGCTTTTTGCAATATAAATGTCTAATTTATGCTATTTATTTTTCATAAAGTAATATATATAATAAAGATGCGAATATACTAACATTCCAAAACAAGGAGAAAAATATGAAAAAACTTAATCTTGCCGTAATCGGTCAGGGAAGAAGCGGAAAGGACATACACGGTAAATACTACAGAAGTGAAAAAAACGAGTATTATAACGTAAAGTACGTAGTTGATGCCGATGAATATCGCCGCGGAGTTGCCGAGGAGATCTATCCCGGATGCGTAACACTCGCTGATTACAGGGAGCTTTTTGATAAGACCGACGTTGATCTTGTCGTCAACGCTTCTTATTCCGAGTGCCATTTCGCAATCACAGAGGATCTTTTGCTTCACGGATTCAACGTGCTTGTCGAAAAGCCCTTTGGTAGAACAAAGGAGGAATGCGACAGACTCATTTCTCTCGCTAATGAAAAGGGACTTACTCTTGCTGTATTCCAGCAGTCCAACCTTGCCCCCATTTACACGTTTGCGCGTGAGGTTATGGAGTCGGGTAAGCTTGGCGCTCTTAAGCAGATCAGCGTGAGATTCAACGGATTTGCAAGACGTTGGGACTGGCAGACTCTTCAGAAAAAGGTTGCCGGCGGTCTTTACAACACCGGTCCTCACCCCGTAGGAATCGGACTTGGACTTATCGACTTTGATCCCGAATACAAGGTTATTTATACAAGACTTGGCTCTTCGCTTACAAGCGGTGACTCTGACGACTACGCAAAGGTTATTATTGATGCTCCCGGTAAGCCCGTGGTGGATATCGAGGTTATTTCCTCCGATGCGTATTGCGATTATAACGTAAAGCTTATAGGCTCTAAGGGAACATATACGTCAACTACTCTTAAATACAAGATGACCTACATAGTTGACGGAGAGAATCCTGAGCGCCCTGTTATCGAGACGTTCCTTGAGGATGCGAATCGCAACCCCGCTTATTGCTCCGAGCAGCTTGTTAAGCACGTAGAGGAGGGCGATTTCCCCGGTGACGCATTCTCTGTAGGTACTCCCGCGCTCTACAAGGAGCTTTATTACAAGATTACCGAGGGTAGACCTATGTCTGTGACTCCCGAGATGGCGAGAGAGGTTATCGCAGTTATCGCTAAGGCGCATGAGGAAAATCCTCTCCCTGTAAGATTTTGAGGTGAAAAAATGAAAAGAATAGCTATTCTTGGCTGTGAAAATTCACACGCCAACAACTTCCTTGAATTTATTTATAATTCGGATACGTACAGCGACGTTGAGGTGGTAGGCGTTTACAGCAATGAGCCCGCGGCGGCAAAGACTCTTAACGAGAAGTTTGGAGTTAAGATACTTGACGATTACCGTGACGCAGTAGGCAAGATAGACGGTCTTATTATCACAGCAAGACACGGAGACCTTCACTACGAGTATGCTAAGCCGTATCTTGACAGCGGTATTCCTATGTTTATCGATAAGCCTCTCACAATAAAGGAAAGTGACGCAAACGAGTTTATGAGAGAACTCAAATCGCGCGGTATCAGAGTGAGTGGCGGCTCGTCTCTTAAGCACGACGTTGGCGTAAAGGAGCTTAAATCGGATAGAGAAAATCTTGTAGACGGTGAGACTCTCGGCGGTTACGTCAGAGCGCCTCTCGATCCTAACAGCGTGTACGGCGGCTTCTATTTCTACGCTCCTCATCTGGTTGAGGTGGTATCCGAGATATTCGGCAGATATCCTCTCTCGGTTGAGGCGAGCAGAAACGGTAAGCTTACCTACGTTAAATTCAATTATGATACATATTCCGTTGACGGTACCTTCGTAGAGGGTAACTATCTCTACTATGCTTCCCGTGACGCTGAGAAGAACGTCAAGGGCATGAAGCTTGAGAGTACTACAGAGCATAACTGGTTTAAGGGCGAGTTCTCGGAATTCTACGCTCTTTTGGATGGCGCTCCGTCTCCTGTGTCATACCGTGATCTTTTCTCATCGGTATTCGTTATGAACGCTATAGAACGAGCTCTCGAGTTCGGTAAATGCGAGAAGGTCAACAGCGCGGAGGAATAATTATGGGAAAAATCATTCTTTCTGCGTTTGCGGATGAATATTCCGCTAATTTTACAGAGCAGCTCGTTGGAATGAATGAATACGGCATCGATCACGTGGAGATCAGAGGCGTGGACGGTAAAAACGTATCTATTCTCACAAAGTCAGAGGTGCGTGAGGTAAAAGAAAAGCTCGATTTTCACGGCGTTAAGGCTTCTGCTATCGGATCTCCTATAGGCAAGATACAGCTCGACGGCGATCTTGACGGACATCTTGATATGGCAAAGAGAGTACTTGAGATCGCTAATGAGCTTGGAGCAAAATACGTGAGAATGTTCAGCTTCTATGCTCCGAGCGGAGAAGACATCGTGGCGCACAAGGATAAGGTGTTTTATGAGCTTTCGAGACTCTCGGATGTTGCAACTTCACACGGTATAGTGCTTTGTCACGAAAATGAGGCGAAAATATACGGTGATATCCCTGAAAGATGCCGCGAGATATACGACTGCTTCGGCGGTAAGATCAAGACGGTTTTTGATATGGGAAATTACGTGCTTGAGGGTGTAAAGCCATATCCTGCGGCGTATGAATTGCTTAAGGACAGTATAGCGTATTTTCACATTAAGGACTCCCTTGCGGCGGGTGCCATCGTACCTCCCGGATGTGGCGAGGCTAATATCAGTAAGATACTTGCTGAGCATGTGAAGTACAGCAAGGACGATTTCTTTATCTCCTTAGAGCCTCATCTTCAGCTATTCTCCGGGCTTAACGCTTTGGTGGGACGCAGCTTTGAAAATCCGTATAAGTATAATAGTGAAAAGGAAGCGTTTACCGACGCTGTCAATAAATTAAAGGAGCTTTTGCCGGTATGACAAGCTTTAATAAGGATAATTTAAAGGTTAACGTATATGATTCAAGAGACGCAATGGGCGCCGCTGCGGCAGCCGACGTGAAGAAGGCTATTCTTCGCGCTCTTGATAAAAAGGAAAACATTAATATGATATTCGCCGCGGCTCCCTCACAAAACGAGGTACTTGCAAATCTCGCTAATGACAAGGAGATACCTTGGGGGCGTGTAAACGCATTCCACATGGACGAGTATATAGGACTTGATAAAAATGCGCCACAGGGATTTGGTAATTTTCTTCGCGATCACATATTCGGTATCGCGCCCTTTAAGAGCGTAAATTATATCAGAATAGATGCTCCTGATGCTGAAGAGGAGTGCGAAAGATATTCTGACCTGCTCAGAAAGAATCCCGTTGATATCGTGGTTCTCGGTATTGGAGAAAACGGTCACATCGCTTTCAATGATCCGCCCTTCGCCGACTTTAACGACGGTAAGCTTGTCAAGAGCGTAAAGCTTGACGAGGTGTGCAGAAACCAGCAGGTAAACGACGGATGCTTTGCAAAGATAGACGACGTTCCCACTCACGCTCTAACTCTCACGGTACCGGCTCTTATGTCAGGCAAGGAACTTTATTGCATCGTTCCCGCTAAGACAAAGGCAAACGCCGTAAAAGAAACTCTTTTCGGCGAGATAACCCCCGCTTGTCCCGCAAGTGTGCTTCGTACCCACGAGTGCGCTACGCTTTATCTCGATCCCGACAGCGCGTCGCTTATCTGAAATATGAAGAGAATTAAGAGTAATCATATAGTTTCGCTAGGTAAAGAAATCAAGGGATACGTTTACTTTGACGACGGCAAGATCGTTGACGTTACAGAGAAGGAGCTTCCCTTTGACGAGGAAATAGACGCGACCGATCTTTACGTTACGGCAGGATTTATAGACGTGCATACTCACGGTGGCGGAGGATATCCGTTCGAGGGTAGCGTTGATGATATAGTCGGAGGCGTTAACTTCCATCTTACGCACGGAACAACGTCTATATGTCCGACCATATCTGCGGCTCCTATAGATGATATGCGTCGCTCGCTTGGTAACGTGAGAGAGGCAATGCATGATGAAAGAGTACTCGCCAATATAATCGGAGCGCACCTTGAGGGTCCCTATCTTTCTACGGCTCAAACAGGCGCGCAGGCGGGGACGTGTATCACTTTGCCTATAAAAGAGGATTACGAATCGATAGTTAACGAGTATAAAGACGCGCTTGCGCGCTGGAGCTATGCTCCCGAGCATGACGAGGGCTGTGAGTTCGCCCACTTTATGAAGGAGGCGGGGATAGTCACGTCTGCGGGACATACCAATGCAACATATAAGGATATGAAAGCGGCGCTCGATAACGGATGCCGACTCGTAACTCATCTTTATTCCTGTACATCTACGGTAACGAGAGATCACGGCTTCCGCTCACTCGGCGTTATCGAAAGCACCTTCCTTGAGGATGGCATCATCGCTGAAATTATTGCGGACGGAAAGCATCTCCCTCCTGAGCTTATCCGTATGATATACAAGATCAAGGGCAAGGACGGCATTATCGCCGTTACCGACAGTCTTTCTCTTGCTGGTACAAGCGTTAAGTCGGGAAGGATGTCATTGACCGATTTTATTATTGAGGACGGAGTGTGTAAGCTACTTGACCGTAGCGCGTTTGCCGGAAGTATAGCCACAGCCGACGTGCTTTTGAGAGTGCTTACCAAGGAAGCGGATATTCCTCTTTCAGAGGCTGTAGGACTTATTACAAAAAATCCCGCAAGCCTTATGGGACTTGCGTCAAAGGGTGATCTTGCTCCGGGAAAAGATGCGGATATCGTTATGTTTGACGCCGATATCAATGTAAAAAATGTTTTCGTTGGCGGAAAAGTTGCGCATTGATGTCGTGTAGTAATTTTAGATACTTGACATCAATTCGGTAAAAGAAGTAAATAATATAGAAAGAGGTTGAATCAAATGCTCTTAGCTGAGGTGAAGATTCGGCCTCTTTTATTGCGCTTATCTGCTTTTTGCGCTTTTTTGTCGATTTTTTAATTTAAATTCACAAACCAAAAGTTGAAAAGCGTAAATATTTATGATATACTAAAGAAAACGATATTTTTAGGAGGGAAAAATGCGTATATTGATCGTTGATGACGAGGCGGATATCAGAAGAATACTTCGCATCCTTCTCGAAAAGGCTAAATATGAGGTTATTGAGGCGCAGGACGGTCTTTCCGCCATTGAATGCCTTAAAAATGATAAAACGATAGACCTTTGCATTATGGACGTTATGATGCCAAATATGACCGGCATCGAGGCAACGTCTGTTATCCGCGGATTTTCACCTGTTCCGATTCTTTTCCTGACGGCAAAGTCCTTGGCGAGAGATAAATCGGCGGCATATTCGAGCGGAGGCGACGACTACGTTGTGAAGCCTTTCTCCTCGGGTGAGCTGCTGATGAAGGTTGAGGCGCTGACGAGAAGATATAATTCCTACGGAGTGAAGGCCGACGACGCTATCGAGGGCATAAGACTTAACGCGGGAGTCGTAGTAAATCCCGAAACACGAGAGGCATCTAAAAACGGTGTTAAGCTCGATATGAGAGATAAGGAAATAGAGGTATTGATCTACCTTGTCAAAAACAGAGGCCGTGTCGTAAGCTCTGACGAGCTTTATCGTGCTGTTTGGGGTGAGATACCACTTGCATCCTCCGGTAACAACGTTACGGTGCATATACTTAACTTAAGACGTAAGCTTGAGGATAGCGCCAGCGGTCAGAAGGTTATAAGAACCGTCTGGGGAAAGGGATATCAGATTGATTAGAGAGAGAATAAAGCATAACGAGACTCGCGTTGAAAGGTCTTATGCTTCTTTAAAGCTGACGATGCTCAGCACTCTTTTGTTTTCCTTAGGTGTCGCTCTTGCTCTTTTCCTTATAACGAACTTTCTCTTTGACAAGTACATTGAGGCAAGATATATGTCTGAAGAGCGCGTTGCCGAGCGAACTGATACTTACAGCCAAGACCTGCAGTCTTACGTTACCGAGAGAGGACTCGGATGCGAGGATGTAGATAAAATATCGGTATGGGCTGACGATCATAAGTATTTGCATATTCAGATCTATAACAAGGATAAGCTCTTGTTTGAATCCGGTAAATATGAGGATGGAAAATCCTCCGGAATAGGAGAAAACAAAGAAAATGCAGATGACGATACCGAAAATTCGGTAGATAAAAAGAGCTATTCCATAGCCGCAAGCGACGGAGATCTTACAGTATATCTTGTGGATTATTCGGACGAACTCTATTACGACGTATTCGACGTCGTATCTGTGGTAATCGGCTTTATCGGTTTTGTTCTTGTGATGTGGATATACTTCTTTGATATCACAAAGAGAATCACAAGGCTTGGTAAGGAGGTTACGGCTGTAGCTGACGGCGATATGAATCGCACTATTACAGCTGACGGTGAGGATGAGATAACAAGACTTTGCACCGACGTAGAGTATATGAGAAGCTCTATGCTTGAGAATATCGCTAAGGAGCATGCGGCTTTAGAGGCAAACCGAGAGCTTATTACCGCGATGTCACATGATATAAGAACGCCTCTTACGGTGCTTCTCGGTTATCTTGATATTATGAAGTCTAACGCCCCCGAGGGAGAGATGCAGCAGTATATCGAGGCATCTGAGAGAACGGCTATGCGTCTTAAGAAGATGTCTGACGATATGTTCGGATATTTCTTAGTTTACGGTGGTGGCATTGAGGTAGACGTTCAGGAGTGCGATGCGAGAACTCTTGTAGATCAGATGCTCTCAGGACACGTATTCCTCTTAAGAGAACAGGGATATAACATTGAATTCAATTTTGAAAACGAGGGTAACGATTTCTTAAGCGACGTTACCGTTGTAACCGATCCTCCGCAGCTGATGAGAATAGTGGAAAATCTCTTCTCCAATATTATGAAGTATGCGGATATGGAAAAGCCTGTAACCATCAACGTCGGCGCGGAGACGGACGAGCTTTCGATCAAAATAGAAAATTACGCGCGTCCGAATCCCGATGAAGCGCAGAAGAACGGTATCGGTCTTCGCTCGTGTATGAAGCTTGCGAATGCGATGGACGTCAGATTCTCTTCTACAGAGGAGGACGGCGTGTTTAGATCGCTTATGTTCGTGCCGATCATTCCTATTATTGATTATAACGATATAGATACTTCTGAAGAAATAGGAGGCTTCACCAAGTGGCTGAAATCCATTTTCGAGAAATGCAAGAGCTTCTCGCTAAAGACCTTTGCCAAGATCAAGGACTTTGTGATGAGAAAAGAATAATAGAGGCGCTTGGTATTTCCGATGCCTTGGCAGACGACGCCACAGAGATAATTTTCGGGCTCTCGGAGACGCTGGGCGAAGGAATGCAGATAGCCTTTGCTCATCTTGACGAAGTGCTTTACGTTCGTATTTACGACACGGAAAGATACGTGTTCCCACTGCCGTTTATTCTATCCGAAAATGCTGATTCCGAGGGGGCGTGTATCAATCTTGCGGCATATTCCACAAGAGAAATGATACCTTTGGTGATTACCGACGTTCCTCGCGATGAGCTTGAATTTATCCTGTCGATCTTCCCACACGTTGACGCATACGCTTATGAGGATGACGATGACTCCTTTTATGTAAAGGTTAACAATGAGTGTGATATGCTCGATGAGTTTCCGTCTATAGAGCTTGATGGAATAACGCTCGACGAGCTTTGCGATGAGGATAAGGAGCGTTACGCCTCATTGTGCCGTGACAGGTATCTCAATAGATATTGGGGATACGACGTAGATGCCGATAACCCCGACGGGACATCGGATTTTTATCTTGACGTTGCAAGACGTGAGTTTTCTGAAGGAGTAGCGATAACACTTGCAATACGCGAGGAAGGGGCGCTTGTAGGTGAGGCAACCATATACGGCTTTGACTACAGGGGCTCGGCTTCTATAGCTGTAAGAGTGTGCCCGGAGTGTCATTCTCGCGGCATAGGCTCAAGGGCGACGAGGGCGTTGATAGAGCTTTCAAAAAGCATAGGCCTTAGGACTGTTAACGCTGAGATTTTAAATGATAATGTAGCTTCTATCAAAATGACATCTAAGTATATGAAGCTTACAAAACAAACTGAAAGTAAAACAATATTTACATTAGAACTCTAATTAAACAAAAAAACAAGAACACCAATGCATCGGAAAGCGCCGTCATTGGTGTTCTTTTACTATAAAAAACATAAGTATATTAGCTCTTGGATCTAAGCTTCATACGGTCTACGACCTCGTTTATTTCTCCTGTCGTGTTTTCAATCTCGCGGTAGAACTCTCTTGCGCTGACTCTGAGCGCACCGTTTCCTAGCACTATATATTGCTGCTCAAGATCCGAGGTCACGACTCTCACCGTGTACTTATCCGATAGAGCCTTGCTTGAGCGTTCTATATATGCGTCGGCGGTTTCTGCCTCCTTAGTGTATACCACGGTGACGTTACCACACTTTTCCTCACTGCCTTCGCCTCCTCGACGTTTATAAGCGTCAAAGACTATGGTGGCATGGCATTTACGGAACGCTGTGTAGTTGCACATTATACGAGTAAGCATATCTCTTGCTAAAGCGAGATCGGCTTCCGCGGCATTCTTCAACTCTTCCCATGCGAAAATAACGTTATAGCCGTCGACGATAACGAATTCCTCAAGATTGCGCGGAGGCTTGGTTTTACGTCTTTGCGATTCGTCAGGAGCCTTGTTTTCCTTTCTTTCCGCTACACGCCTCGGCTTTATTTTACCATACGTGGCTTCAAAAATGCGCATAAGCTCCTTATCCTCTTCTACAGTTCCACTGTACTTTACAGCTTTCGCGCGAAGGGGTATCTCGCTTTCTGTGTCAATGATTTCATCATCCTTGCCATCAACACGGACGTGCATCATAGCGTCTGCCTCATCCCACGGTACGGCATATCCGGCGCCGCCCTTGCAAAATACGGAGCTTGCCGGATTCCTTTCGTCAAGTGTGGGATCGTAATTGTATTTCGCTATAATTTCATTTTGATTGTGCGCCGGCGCGTATGCGCCTACGTTCATCGTGATCTTTCCCTCGCCTCTGGTGAAGGCGCGAAGCTCACTTGCGTAAGAGCGCATGGTTGCTACAGGGCAGTTACCCTCAAGAACCGAATGTCCCTCAAAAATTTCGGGCGCCTTGCTCGTACCGTGCATATTTGTTATATCGGTCATAACTCTGCCGAGATAATCGGTCGGAACCTCGATACGGAAGTCGAACGTCGGCTCAAGTATTATAGAGCGCGCCTTCATAAGTCCCTGTCTCACCGCGCGATATGTCGCTTGACGGAAGTCTCCGCCTTCGGTATGCTTAAGATGCGCTTTTCCTGCTATAAGTGTTATTTTGACGTCGGTAAGTGGCGCTCCGATCAAGACTCCACGATGTACTCGCTCGTCTACGTGCGTGAGTATAAGTCGTTGCCAATTTGAAGATAACAGATCGGTGGAGCAGTTACTTGCGGACACGGTACCCGATCCTTCGGGCAACGGCTCGATCCTGAGATGTGTCTCAGCGTAGTGCCTTAAAGGCTCGAAATGTCCTGAACCTATAACCTCACTTTCGATAGTTTCTCTATAGAGAATGCTTCCTTCATCAAACTCCACAGCCATACCGAAGCGCTCGGAAATAACTCTTTTTAGCACCTCAAGCTGTATCTCTCCCATAAGGCTGACACGTATTTCCTTAGATCCGCTTTCCCAGCTGATACCGAGTGAGGGGTCCTCCTCTGCAAGAACCGATAGACGCAAATATGCGTCGTACGGACTGATTTCTCGTGGCAATATCATTCGATAATCAAGCACAGGGGATAGCATAGCCGTGTCATTTGCCTCAATTCCAATACCTGTTCCCGCCATAGTACCGGTTGGTCCTATTATGGCGCAGAGTGTTCCTCGCTCGGCTTCCTTAAGCGGACGAGACTTATCGTGTGTTAAAAGACGTATTTCCTCCACCTTTTCGGTGGCGATCTCTCCGGATCTTGTACGGTATTCTATCATCGTTTTGGGATAAAGCGAGCTTCCGGTTATCTTTGCGAGCGTCATTCTTCTGCCCGACGCGTCACGCATTATCTTGTAAGCCTTAGCTCCGAAAAGCGATGCAGGGTAGGGTGTTTCTTTTACGAAACGGTCTATTCCCGAGAGTAATTCTTCAACGCCCTTAAGCTTTAACGCAGAGCCGAAGAAACAGGGGAATATGAGTCTTTGCTTTATAGCGCTTGTGATGGTCTCATCGGCGAGCGTTTCGTTTTCAAGAAATTCCTCGATCAGAGATTCGTCCTTACCCGCTACCTCATCGTAAAAATCGTAAGAGTCAAGGCGTGTAAAGTTTACGCATCTATCCGATAGCACAGTGCGTAATTCGTCGAACAGCTCGTCTCTTGTACGGTCGGATATATCCGTCTTGTTTACGAAGATGAAGGTGGGTATGCGCCTTGCCGCAAGTAGCTGCCAGAGAGTTTTTGTGTGCGGCTTGATACCGTCGGTCGCGCTGATAACGAGTATGCAATAGTCCTGAACCGAAAGTGAGCGCTCGGTCTCGCAGGAGAAGTCTACGTGGCCCGGCGTGTCAATGAGTGACACGTGAGTTTCGCCGTAATCGAATACCGTTTGCTTTGAGAAGATGGTAATGCCTCGCTCTCTTTCGAGGGAATACGTATCCAAATGCGCGTCGCGCTTGTCTACGCGACCAAGCTCACGTATAGCTCCGCTTTTGTAGAGCAATGCCTCTGACAGCGTGGTTTTGCCCGCGTCAACGTGAGCGATAATACCCATTACGATATTCTTCATATATGCTTCTCCTTTCTGCTTTGATCATTACCTAAACAGTATATCATTTTAGTATTGAAAAGTCAATCTTGTTTTTAAAAGCAAAACAAAAACCCCTACCCGTGTTAAGCGAGTAGGGGGAGAATATTATTTACTCTGTTCTGAGCGCAACCACGGGATCCTTCTTAGCCGCGCTTGATGCGGGGATAAGACCGGAGATAGACGTGAGAGCGATACTGAGTACTACAAGGAGCACAGCCTGACCTATGGGAAGAGCGGCGATGCCCGAGTAATTGATAAGGGGAGTGAGTATAAGGTTGACGATGAGCGAGATGAAGTAGGTCACACCGATACCGAAAAGACCTGCCAAAGATCCGATGATGAAGGTCTCTGCGTTGAAGAGATGACTTACGTCCTTCTTGCGTCCGCCGAGCGAACGGATAACACCGATCTCCTTGATTCTCTCAACTACCGATACATAGGTAATAATACCGATCATAACTGTAGAAACTACGAGGGAGATTGAGGTAAATGCGATGAGCGCGTAGGAGATAACGTCGATCATGGTGTTGATGATATTAATAACAAGCTCAAGAGCGTCGGTATATGTGATCTCGGCTCCTCTTTCTTCAAGAGTAAGGGTTTTGTCACCTATGGTGATGTTGCCATCCTGATTCCATTTATCGAGGTAATCGGTAACGAGATCCTTCTGATCAAACGACACGGGGTATATCTTGATGTCGCTTGCAAGACCGTTGCCGCCGAGAGAACGAGTCATTCTTTCCTTCATTTCAGCGTGGTCGAACGCGCTTTCGCTACCGCCGGTCATAGAGCCCATCATATCGGTTAGGGACATTGTGGGACCTATAGCGCCCATAACGGTCTTGGTTTCCGCGGTCTCGCCCTTGGGAGCGTATGTATACTCGTACCGGTATGAGAAGTAATATTTCATCATAGCCTGAGTAGTATCTGTAACGCTCTCATCGATACCCGCTATATAATCGAGCACCTTAGACCCGCTGTTAGCCGCGAGTATGTGATCGGTAAGCTCGGACGTGTAATAAATACCAGATGTGAGACAACCGTAATTTACGTTATCCTTAGGAGAAAGAATACCTACTACCTCAAGATCTACTGAATTATCCTTGCTGAATTCATCGGAGAGATAGTTATAAGAGAAGAGCTTTTGCCCGAACATTTCGGTCTCGGAGAACACGGTATCGTTGGGGTACCAGGTCATAGTCTTGCCGAGAAGCTCGTCGTAGTGGAAGGAGTCCTTATAAAGCTCCTTATCGAAATGCTCGTTATCGGTTGCCTTATATACGATTTCAAGGAACTCATCCTGACTGTAGAAGCCAAATCTCGCAAGGAGAAGATCGGATAGCTCGTCGCTCGGATCAAGGACAAGCATTATCTGATTTTTCCCCTCGGCAATTTTACCGGCTAAAACGTCGTACTGCTCGAGAATGTAGTCGGTGTTATTGGGCATCTGCGCCATTGAGGGAGCGAGAGCCGTTACGTAGCTTGCGTAATCCTTAAACTCGGTCTCCTTCAGGATCTGAGTATAAAGAGTCGTAAGTGCGCTTATGGAAATGTTGCGCGATTCGTCACTGCCTTTTTTATCAGCGGTCTCATAGAAATCGGTATAGAGGTTATTGTTGAGGTCAATGCCGTAGCTGATGAGCATAGCATTGTAATATTCCTTAGGCATTGCCTTAACGTAGTCGACGTAATCCTGGGTGATGGTGTTTTCCATAACTATAGAGCTGACGTCGTTTTCCATTTTTGCAATGTATTCTATGAGCGAGGATATGTACACGTGATTATCTTCTTTATCTATGACCTCGAGTATCTCTTGGTTTTCCATCATACCGGTGAGAGCGTCAAAGTCGTATGCTGTCTTGGATATAGTGATTGGGTTACCGGAGAGCATATCGTCCTGCATAGAAGCAACGTATCCCTTAATACCTGCCGAGAAGGCAAGAACCATTGCGATACCGATAATACCGATAGATCCCGCAAAGCCGACCATCGCCGTTCTGCCCTTCTTGGAAAGAAGGTTTTTAGCAGAAAGCTTGAACGCGGTGAGGAAGGACATCTTCGCCTTTTCCTTACGCTTCTTTATCTGCTTTCTTGCTTTTTTCTGCTCTTTTGCGGGGAGAGCTTCAACTGCGGCAAGCTCTGCTGATATTTCAGCCTCTTCTACTGCAATTTCTGCCGCTACCTCTTCTTCGGTCATAGGATTGGTATCCTCGATAACCTCGCCGTCAAGAAGTCTTACGATTCTTGTGGAATACTCTTCTGCAAGCTCGGGGTTATGAGTTACCATAATTACGAGTCTTTCCTTTGAGATCTCCTTGATAAGCTCCATGATCTGTACGGAGGTCACGGTGTCGAGCGCTCCGGTGGGCTCGTCGGCAAGAAGTATCTCGGGATTATTTACAAGCGCTCTTGCGATAGCGACTCTCTGACACTGACCGCCTGAGAGCTGATTGGGCTTTTTGTAGTATTGTCCCGCAAGGCCTACGCGGTCAAGCGCTACCTTTGCTCGTTCAATTCTCTCCTCTTTGCTGATGCCCGCGATGGTGAGCGCAAGCTCAACGTTGCCGAGTATGGTCTGGTGGGGGATGAGATTATAGCTTTGGAATATAAAGCCTACTCTGTGGTTACGGTATACGTCCCAGTCTCTGTCGCCGTATTCCTTTGTACTGCGGCTACCTATCATCAGGTCGCCGTCGGTGTAGTGATCAAGACCGCCTACGATGTTGAGAAGTGTGGTCTTTCCGCAGCCGGAGGGGCCGAGAATAGACACGAACTCGGTCTTTCTGAAGGAGATGGATACACCCTTAAGCGCGTGTACCGTTTCAGACGAGGTGACGTAATCCTTTCTGATTGATTTTAAATTCAACATAATATTTTTGTCCTTTTTCAAGATTTACGACCTATTATATCATATAAATATGAACATTTATATCATATTGAGAAAAAATTGCACCATTTTCGTGAATATAAGATGAATTTTCAATTTTTGGCGCAAAATAAGAATAAACTGCGAATAATTCGTAAAAATATAATTTTCTATTGTAAAAAGTACGAAAGTGTGTTAAAATAAAACAAAAATATTTTTAAGGAGAACTATTGATATGGCACTTGAAAGAAAAGACGTGGACAAGAAATACAAATGGGACTTGTCCGTAATATACAAGGATGAGGCGGCGTTCTTTGAGGACTACGCAAAGGCAGAGAAAATGATCGAGGCGTTCAAGGCGCACGAAAAGACGATGCTTAACGGAGCTGAGGCGCTTTATAATACGCTTAAGGATATGACGGATATCGAGGCTGTTATTGAGAGACTTTGGCAGTACGCTTCTCTTAATTTCTCGGTTGATACTTCCAATAACGCATTCCAGGCGCTTGATGGCAGAGTAAGAAATCTCGCTGTCATGGCTGGTACGGCATCCTGGTTCGTATCCCCCTATCTTCTCCGTGTTGACAAGGAGACTCTTGATAAGTGGTTCTTGGAATACCCCGCGCTCGAGAGCTACCGCCGTACCGTTGAGCTTAGCGTAAGATATAAGGCTCATACTCTTTCTGATGAGTGCGAGCAGCTTATGTCCAAGATGGAGGACTTCCTTGGTGGAAACGGACAGACACGCAGTCTTTTCGCTAACGCTGATCTCAAGTTCGGTAAGATCCGTAACTCCGAGGGGAAGCTTGTTGAGCTTACCGATACCAACTATGTTCCATTTCTTATGAGCACGGATAGAAAGGTTCGTCAGGCTGCATTCAGAACTCTTTACAAGACCTACGAGCAGTTTGGTAATACCTTTGCTTCTCTTTACGGAAATCACGTAAAGGAGAGAACTACCGTTGCTAAAGCAAGAAATTTTAAGAGCTCTATTGAGTCCTATACCTTCTCTGATGAGGTTACTCCCGTCATTTATAACAATCTTATTTCTTCCGTAAGCGCTAACCTTCAGCCTCTTTACGATTACTATGAGCTTAAGCGCGAGGTTCTCGGCGTTGACAAGCTCCATCTTTACGACGTGTACGCGCCCCTCATCTCCGAGCTTGATAAGCAGTATACCTACGAGGAGGCGGTAGCTGAAACTCTTTCGGCAGTAGAGGTGTTCGGCGACGAGTATTACAATGCGCTTAAGGCCGGTCTTACCGAGCGCGGATGGGTTGACGTGTATCCCACTAAGGGTAAGAGAGGCGGGGCCTTTTCTTCCGGCTGTCCCGGAACTGAGCCTTACATCCTCCTCAACTTCAACGGCACGTTTGATAACGTGTCCACCCTTGCGCACGAGGCAGGACACTCTATGCATTCCTATTTCTCCATTAAGTACAACGAGCCCCATAATTCGAGCTATAGAATCTTTGTTGCGGAGGTAGCCTCCACTGTAAACGAGCTGCTTATGGCTCATAAGAAGCTTCGCGAATCCAAGAACGATACCGAGAAGCTCTATATCCTCAACGAGCTTATGGAGACCTATAAGGGTACTCTCTTCCGTCAGACTATGTTCGCGGAGTTTGAGAGGGATATGCACGCGCTTGTTGAAAAGGGCGAGCCTCTTACCGCGGAGCTTATCAATAAGAGATATTATAAGCTCATCAAGAAGTACTTCGGTAAGGATGTAGCAAAGGACAAGCAGATAGCTTACGAGTGGATGAGAATTCCTCACTTCTACTCTTGCTTCTACGTCTACAAGTATTCTACCTGTATTTCCGCCGCTTCGGCTATTGTTAAGAGAATTGAGGAGGAGGGCGAAAGCTACGTTTCTCAGTACATCGACTTCCTTAAGTGTGGTAACTCCAAGTCTCCTCTTGACAGCCTTCTCGTTGCGGGCATTGATATGACAAAGCCCGAGGTAGTAACGGGCGCTATCGCAGACTTTGCGGACTGCATCCGTCAGTTCCGTGAGATCTACGAGAAAAATAAGTAATTTACAAAAAACATAAGCGCCGTGTCAAATTACGGCGCTTGTCTGAAATAAAGAGGTTATTATGGAAAAGCAAAGCTTTGGAAAAAATAATTGGATAATCTTAATTCTCTTCGGACTTGTCGGTCAGCTGGCGTGGAGTGTTGAGAACATGTATTTCAACCTCTTCGTATTTGACACGGTATCAAAGGATCTTGGCGCTATAACGCTTATGGTACAGCTCAGTGGAGTTATGGCGACGGTCGCAACGCTTGTTGCCGGCGCTCTTTCCGACAAGGTAGGTAATAGACGGAAGTTTATAGCTTACGGTTACGCTATATGGGGTGTGACCGTGGCGTTATTCGGATATCTCTCACCCGAGCTTACAATGAATCTCTTTGACGTAAGCCTTGAAAGAGCTGTTTCTATCACTCTTACCGCGGTTATCGTAGGCGACTGTATCATGACGCTCTTTGGATCTACGGCAAACGACGCTTGCTTTAATGCATGGGTTACCGATAATACCCGTCCTTCTTTTAGAGGAACTGTAGAGGGCGTACTTGCCGTGCTTCCTCTTATCGCGATGCTCATCGTAGCGGGCGGCTTTGGTATACTCGTCGGACTTCTCGGCGGATATTCTACAGTATTCCTCGCTTTGGGTATAGTGATATCTCTTTGCGGCGTTATAGGCATATTCATTATAAAGGATAGCGATGAGCTTGAGAAAAACGGAACTCTCAAGGATATATTCTACGGCTTCAAGCCATCGGTTGTTAAAAGTAACAAAAGTCTTTACGCAGCGCTCCTTATCGTAGTTGTATATGGCATAGCGTGTCAGATATTTATGCCGTATTTGATCATTTATATGAGAAGCTATCTCGGCTTTTCCGTGGTTGAGTACAGCGTTGTATTCGGAGCGGCTATCGCTATAGGCGCTGTAATTAACGTCTTCCTCGGCAGATGGTCGGATAAGAAGGATAAAAAGCAACTTCTCTACGTAGCGTCCGGTATTATGGCTTTAGGACTTTTTGCTATGTATTTTGCTAAAGGAATGAGCCACGTTGCAAATCTTATTCTCTTTGGTATAGCCGGCTTCGTTATGATTACGGGGTACATCTTCGTTTCCGCGCTTACGGGAGCTATAGTGAGAGATAATACACCCGTTGAATCTGCTGGAAAATTGCAGGGTGTTAGAATGGTATTCAGCGTTCTTATTCCAATGCTTGTAGGTCCTATGATCGGAAACGGTATAAACAAGGCGATGAACGTGCCTCTTGAAAATGCCGGCGCAGACGCTATGACTACCGAATATATACCCGCCCCCGAGATATTCCTCGCGGGTGCAATAACCGCTTGCTTGCTTATAGGATGCGTATGGCTCCTTTGCAGAGCAGATAAAACGGCAAGGGGATCAGATACTGTAGTTTGTGATCATGAGAGCTGATCTTCATTTACACACTACTGCGTCCGACGGTTCGGATATCCCTTTTGAGCTTATTGCCAAGGCAAAGGAGAAGGGAATAACTGTTATCTCTATTACGGATCACGATACGCTGTGCGGATCCATAGAGGCTATAAAGCTTGACGTTGAGGATATAAAAGTTATCACGGGTATAGAGTTTTCGTGTAAAACCGAGGAAGCCGGTGGTTTTGAATGCCATATTCTCGGATATGGCTTTGATCCTTACGCCAAGCCTATGCTTGACGCTATAGCGCATGGCAGAGAGATGAGACTTAGAAAGCTTGAGGCAAGGCTGACGTATCTTTCATCTCGCTTTGGCATAAGCTTTCCCAAAGAGGATCTCTCCTGGCTTCATTCTCTGAATTCGGTAGCCCGTCCTCATCTTGGTAGACTTCTTGTTAAAAGAGGACACGCTAAAGATATGATTGAGGCTATGGACGTTTTCCTTAAAGGAGACGGATTTCCCGATGACAGAATAGACGCGGGTGAGGCAATAAATGCTATTCGTATGTCTGGCGGTGTAGCTGTTTACGCTCATCCGATCGGTGGAGAAAGAGAGAAACGGCTTAGTGAGGCAGAGCTTTTGCCAAGGGTGGATGCTCTTGTTAAGCTTGGTCTGTCCGGACTTGAATGCTATTATTCAAGATACTCCGAGGATGATGAAAAGATGCTTGTGAGTCTTGCTAAAAGCAAGGGGCTTTATATTTCCGCGGGTAGCGACTATCACGGGGAGAATAAAACGGTAAGGCTTGGAGATCTTCGCTCGGACGGAGCGCCGATAGACTGTGGAGAAATAACTCTTCTTTCGGCAATAAAGTGTTGATAATTTAACACGTATAACCCCTTTTAGGAAAGGAATCAATAATGAAATACTGTAAAAGATGTGGCAATCCTTTGGATCCAAACGCGATTTTTTGCCCGAAATGCGGCGCACGTGCCAATGGTGACGATCCACAGATGAATTATAATCCGTACGGAGGATTTGGAAATCCCTATGGTAATTTTGGCGGATATCCCGTGTACGATACCAGGGGTAGCGTATGGGTTACCGTTTTGTCGTTCGCCTTTTGGCAGATCGGTCTTCTTATGTGGTTTTTCTGGAGACATACCCGTCCCGGTAAGGCTCGCTCTGCGGCAAAGGGCGCTCTCTCGTATGTAAGCGCGGGTATGCCGATCCTCGGTCTTGTGCTTTGGCTTGTATGGAAAAATACGCCCGAAAACAAGGATTTAGCGAAGGTGTGTGGAATATCCGCTATTGTAGGCGCAGCCGTTTACGCGCTTCTTATCGTATGCGTGATAGTGCTTAACGTTACCGGAGCCTCTGATGCATTGCCGGACGTTGTACTGCCTTTTTCAGAAATGGCGTTCGCGCTTCTAATATGAAGATCGGTAACGTAGAGATAAAGCACGGCGTATTTTTAGCTCCTATGGCTGGATTTTCCGATAGAGCTATGCGCCGGGTATGCCATGAGATGGGGGCTGAATATGCCGTAAGCGAGATGATAAGCGCTAAGGCTGTTACCTTTGGTGACAAAAAGACCTTTTCACTCGCGGCTATCAGAGATGATGAAGGTCCGGTAGCCTTGCAGATATTTGGAAGCGAGCCGGATATTATGGCAAGAGCGACCGAGATTCTTACAAAAAAAGAACTCTTAGAAGGTTACGTTTATCCATCTGCTATTGACATAAATATGGGTTGTCCGGTACATAAGATATTCTCAAACGGAGAGGGCTCGGCGCTTATGCGTGATCCGGAGCTGATATACAAAATAGTAAAGGCTACTGTGGGAAGCACTGACCTTCCAATAACGGTCAAACACCGTACCGGCATAGACGCGGACCACCTCAATGCCGTGGAATGCGCGCAGGCGGCAGAGTCGGCAGGCGCATCTCTTATCACGGTACATGGTAGAACAAAAACACAAATGTATTCCGGCGCAGTTGACCGCGAAACTATCAAAAAAGTAAACATGAGTGTACAAATCCCCGTTATAGCTAACGGAGATATCCTATCCGGTGCTGATGCTATATCAATGCTTGATTACACCGGCGCGGACGGTATAGCGATAGGGCGAGGCGCTGTTGGAAATCCGTTTATATTCAGAGAGATCATATCATGCCTTGAAGGCAGAGATTATATCCGGGAGAGTCTCGATAAAAAGGTGGAGATGGCTCTATGGCAGCTTAGACTTGCCATAGAGGATAAGGGAGAGCGTATTGCTGTGCCCGAGGCAAGAAAGCAGATAGCGTCTTATCTCCACTCTTTTAAAGGCGCGGCGCAAATTCGCGCAAGGATAAATCAGGCGCTCACCTATAGCGAGATAGAGTCGATACTCTACGAGAGCTTAAAAGAAGAAAATAATTGACCTTGAAAGGAAAGACTTATGTCGATTGCAATTATAACCGGCGCATCCGGAGGAATAGGAAGCGAGTTCGCCAGACAGTTAAATAAGCTTGGGATAATTGATGAGTTTTGGTTTGTCGCTCGCAGTGAGGATAAAATGAACGCTCTTAAGGATGAGCTTGGTGTCAAAGCCAAGATCATAGGCGCGGATCTCACTACCGAGGATGGTATAAATAAGGTTCGCAGAGCGCTTGAGGATGAAAGACCTGAGGTTAAATTCCTTGTTAACGCATCCGGCTTTGGTAACTTCGGCGCGTTTGACGAGATATCCGAGAGCGAAGTTGTTAAGATGATAGATCTCAACGTAAAGGCTCTTGTTCTACTCACACATATAACCGTTCCCTATATGGAGCTTGGTGGTAGAATTATTCAGTTGGGAAGCGGTTCTTGCTTTACTCCGTTGCCTTATTTCAATATATATTCATCAAGCAAGGTGTTTGTATTACATTATACCAAGTCGCTTAATTACGAGTTGAAAAAATACGGTATCAGGGCTACGTGCTTCTGTCCCGGATGGGTAGAGACCGAGTTCCTTGGCAAGTCTGTGGCAAACGGAAATACTCATCCAAAAACGATGAAGCCTGTGCTTAACTGCGAGAAGGTAGTTAAGGGCTGTGTAAAGGCTTCAGTCAAGGGAAGAGCAATGTTCGTTACCGGATGGTATACTAAGCTGCAGCACGTTCTTTTCAAGCTTGTTCCGGACTTCATACTTACAAAAATCTGGCTTAGTATGCTTGTCGGTAAGAGAAAAGAGGAAAAATAATGGGAAGAAAAAGCTTTAAGGCAGGCGCCTTGACAGCGCCCGTGCCGCCTGTGATGGTAACCGTTGGAGATATGGAAGTTTCCAACATTCTTACTATTGGTTGGACAGGCATACTTTCCACTATCCCTCCGAGAACGTACATATCCGTAAGACCTCAGCGCCATTCATATAAGCTACTTAAATCAACCGGTGAGTTCGTCATCAATCTTACCAAGGCGGATCAGGCAAAGGTCGTGGATTACGTTGGTATTTACACCGGAGCGAAGGTGGATAAATTCAAGGAATGTAAGCTTACAAAGCTTGCGAGCAAAGAGGTCAAGGCACCTACTATCGCGGAGTGTCCCTTGGCGCTTGAATGTCGTGTCATCGAGGTGATACCTATGGGTACGCACGACGTATTTATCGCGGATATCGTAAGCGTGTCGTGTGATGACTCCATACTTGATGATGCCGGAAAGATACGCTTTGACAAAGCGGGACTTATGGCGTACGCTCACGGTGAATATTTTGCTTTGGGTGAAAAGGTCGGTAAATTCGGTTTTAGTACAGATAAGGTGGAGAAAAGACCTAAGGCGCCAAAGACGGTACCCGCGCAAAAGGAAGCGAAAAGCGATACTCAGACTGAGGAAAATAAAAAGCGCCCCTTCTATCTTGATGCTCCAAGAGGAAAGGGAAAGCAAAAGGGAAGGGGGAAGAAGAGATGAAAATGGATAATACCGAGCGTATAAGAGCAAGAATATTAACTCTTATCGAGTCGGAATTTGAGAGCGACGCGGCATTTGAAAGAGCTTTGGGACTTGGTGACAAGACTGTAAACAACTGGCGCCGCGCGAGATCCTCATCCTTTATGAAGATGCTTCCGAAGCTCTCCGAGGTGTTCAAGGTAAATATAGGCGAGCTTATGGATATGCCTCTTAGACGCGACACCTCCGAGCTTTCCGAGGAGGAGCTACACTTGCTGAAGCTGTACCGTAAATCGAGATCCATGCCCGATACAATGCGTAGAGCTTTACGAGAGACTCTCGAATCTACGATTAATCTTTATCTTAATTCCTATAACGAGGTAAAGACTGCTGCTAAAAGAAGAGGTCCGAAGAAAAAGGGTGAATAAAATCTAATAAAATACAAAAACGAGCAGGAATTTAGGAAGTAACGATCCTTTGATTCCCGCTCGTTTTCTATTTATCTTTTATACGCCGTCTGGTCGCAATAGACGCACTTGCCATTCTTAAAGAGCTTCTTGATGCCTCTTTCCGTAAGGGTGAGACAGTGAGGGTTTCTACACTCAAGTGTATCATCCTCGTCTCCCACGGTACGTCTGTCATCTGTTCCTTTGGTGTCGAGTAGCTTCAAAATAAGAGCCATTCTTATATATCTGCCAAGCGCCGCCTGCTCAAAGTAGTGCGCTCTCGGATCATCATCAACATCGACGTTGATCTCGTTTACTCTTGGAAGGGGATGAAGTATTGAAAGTGTAGTTTTTGCAAACTTAAGCTTACTTAAATCGAGGATATAACTATCCTTAAGTCTTTCATACTCATCTTTGTCTTGGAATCTCTCCGCTTGAATTCTCGTCATATAGAGGATATCAAGCGAGGGGATAGCGCCCTCAAGATCTGCCGTTTCCATATATTCGCACTTACCACCGTCGAGAAACTCCTCCTTAACGTAATCGGGGAGCTTAAGCTCATTAGGCGCTATGAGTACAAATTTTACGTTCTCGTATCTTGACATTGCCGCAATGAGAGAGTGGACGGTTCTGCCGTATTTTAGATCTCCGCAGATGCCTACGGTAAGATTGTCGAATCTTCCCGACTTACGCTTGATAGTGATGAGATCGGTGAGAGTCTGAGTGGGATGATAATGTCCTCCGTCGCCCGCATTGATCACAGGTACTGTCGCTACTCTTGATGCGGCGATAGGCGCGCCCTCCTTAGGATGACGCATAGCGATGATATCGGAATACGCCGAAACCATACGTATAGTATCCTGTACCGTCTCACCCTTAGCAGTGGATGAGGATGCCGCGTTATCAAAGCCGAGAACCTGTCCTCCAAGAGACATCATAGCGGAAGTGAAGCTGAGTCTTGTTCTTGTAGAGGGCTCGAAGAAGAGTGTGCCAAGTATTTTGCCGTGGCACACGTCACGGTACTTATCGGGGTTATCTATAATGTCGTTTGCGACCTCTATAAGCTCGTCTATTTCTTTTGTTGAAAAGTCAAGAATATCTATAAGATTTCTCATTTTACGCCTTTGCTCCGTTTACCTCGAGGTACTTTTAGATGCGCTCCACGTTCTCACGGTTAGCCTCATCCTCCTCGAGATATTCGATGATATCGTATACGTCAACTACGGAATATACAGGGAAGCCAAACTCCTCGCCAACCTCTGCCATAGCAGACTTTTCGGTCTTACCCTTTTCTTTACGGTCTACCATTACGAAGGTAGCGATTACCTTAGAATCCTTAAGAGAAGAGAGAATCTCCATGCTCTCGCGGATAGCTGTTCCGGCGGTGATAACGTCCTCAACGATAACAATGTCCTCGCCAGCCTTGGGAGTATAGCCTACGAAAATACCACCCTCGCCGTGATCCTTAGCCTCTTTTCTATTGAAGAAGAAGGGAAGATCGAGACCTTCCTTTGCAAGAGCTACCGCAGAGGAAACCGCGATAGAAATACCCTTGTAAGCAGGGCCGTAAAGAACTGCTTTTCTCTCTCCGAGCTTTTCCTTGTACGCTCTTGCGTAGAACTCTCCGAGCTTGGATATCTGCTCTCCGGTCTTTATATCACCGGCATTGATGAAATAAGGAATCTTTCTACCACTCTTTGCAGTGAAGTCTCCAAACTTGAGAACGCCTGCGCCCTCAAGAAATTTTATAAATTCTCTCTTATAGCCTTCCATTACTATATCTCCTTTAGGTTTTTATTATCACACAGGCGCGCCTAATCCGAGATTGTTATCTCCGAATGTCTTTTCATCCGCGTCTGTCAGCTTTTCTGCCTCTTTGCGAATAACCGACTCAACCATTTGAGCGGCTAATTTTATTCCATCCTCGGAAAGATGGATAGTGTCGTCACATATAAATTTGTATACGTCCTTGGAAAGAGGTGTATAAAGATCGTTTATAACGACGCCCATCTTTTCGAGCTTTGGCACAAGAGCCTCGTTATACGCCCTTATCATTTCATTTTTGTTGTGGCTGTTTTCCGGTCTTACCGGTGTGGTGGTAGCGAATATTACTACCGACGCTCTTTGCTTAAGGAGCTTAGCCAAGCGAAGCATGATATCCACGTATTCGTCGATAGGTGTGAACGCGCCGTCTCCATATAGCTCGCAGACGTCCCAAAGACCGTTATTCCAATGGATGATATCGGCGCCCTTGATACCCTCCTGCCAGTCCCAAAGTCCGCGAAGGGTGTATTTTGCAAATCTGCAGTTATCATCGGGTTGCCATACCTCAAACTCGTCATTGAGGGCTTTAGCAACCGAATCGCCGTATCCGATCATTCTTATAGAATCACCTATAAGCACTACCTTTTTCATATCTATTAACCTACGAATTCCTTAACGCATCTTTCATAAGCCGCTACGGGATCTGCTGCTGCGGTAATAGGTCTGCCTACTACGATGTAGTCAGATCCGAGCTCACGCGCTCTTTCAGGAGTGGTTACTCTTACCTGGTCGCCTACGTCACCGTCGGCAAATCTTACGCCGGGAGTTACCGTTACAAAGTTATTGCCGCATCTGTCGTGTACCTTGCCTGCCTCAAGGGGAGCGCAAACTACGCCGTCAAGACCTGCGATCTTTGCGTTGTGAGCATAGTGAAGCACGACTTCGTCAAGAGGCTCCTTGATGAGAAGGTCGTTTTCCATTCTCTCCTGGCTGGTAGAGGTGAGCTGAGTTACCGCGATAAGCAGGGGGCGTGTGCCGTCGGGGCGTGTGAGTCCCTCAAGAGCAGCCTCCATCATTGCTACGGTACCTGCCGCGTGGAGGTTTGTCATATCAACGTCAAGTCTTGAAAGAACCGACATCGACTTTTTAACCGTGTTGGGAATATCGTGGAGCTTGAGGTCGAGGAATATCTTGTGTCCTCTCGCCTTGATCTCTCTTACGATCGCGGGTCCTTCCGCATAGTAAAGCTCCATTCCGATTTTTACAAAGGGCTTTTTACCCTCGAATTTATCAAGAAACTTAAAGGTTTCCTCTGCACTTGCAAAGTCGCAAGCGATAATAACGTCCTTACCCATTAGTGCGCGCCTCCTATTATTTCTTCAAGTGAGTTTATTCTGTATTTTTCCATTACTCTCGGTAAATCGAGAATAATATCTCTCGCGGCAAAGGGATTTACAAGATTTGCCGCTCCGACTTCAACTGCGGTAGCACCCGCAAGCATAAGCTCAATTACGTCCTCTGCAGTAGATACTCCGCCCATACCTACGATCGGGATCTTTACCGCGTCGTAGACCTGATATATCATTCTTACCGCAACAGGCTTGATAGCGGGACCGGAGAAGCCGCCGGTCTTATTTGCGATTATAGGCTTTCTCGACTTAAGATTGATTCTCATCCCCATAAGAGTGTTGATGAGACTGACACCGTCAGCTCCTCCGGCTTCACATGCCTTAGCGATGGATACGATATCGGTTACGTTGGGAGAAAGCTTGATGATTATAGGCTTTTTGGTAACGTCGCGTACGGCGCGGGTTACCTCCTCTGCCATCTCGGGTGACGTACCGAAGCTCATACCGCCTCCGTGTACGTTGGGACAGGAGATATTTACCTCAAACCAACCAATGTCCTCCTGCGTGTCAAGTCTTCTTACTGTCTCCACGTACTCGTGAAGAGAAAAGCCTGAGACGTTAGCCATAGTGGGCTTTTTGAATACCTGTCTGAGCTTAGGAAGCTCAACCTCGATCACCTTATCAACACCGGGGTTCTGAAGTCCTACCGCGTTGAGCATACCGGAGTCGCATTCCGCGATTCTCGGGCAGGGGTTGCCAAATCTTGGCTCAAGAGTTGTTCCCTTAAATGAAAGAGAACCGAGTATGTTTATGTCGTAAAGCTCTGCGAACTCGTAGCCGAAGCCGAACGTACCGCTTGCCGGTATGATCGGATTATCAAGCTCTATGCCACAGAGCGTGACCTTTGTGTTTACCATATTATCTCCTCCTTCACAAGCACGGGACCGTCACGGCAGATTCTCTTGTTGCCGTACTTGGTCTTACATGTGCATCCCATACAGGCGCCGAAGCCACAGCCCATTCGTTCCTCAAAGCTAAACTGACCGCTCGTTTCGGTTTTATCGTACACGGCCTTGAGCATAGGCTCGGGACCGCAGGTGTAGAAGTAGGTATAATCAAGTCCGTTCATCGCGTCGGTGACAAAACCTTTGGTGCCGTAGGAGCCGTCCACAGTGGTAACAAGCACCTTTGCGCCAAGAGCCTTGAATTCCTCCTCGAAGAACACCTCGTCTGCTTTACCGAAGCCGAGGATAACAGTTGGAGTCTTTCCTTCTGCGATAAGCTTTTTGCACAGATAGTACATAGGAGGAACGCCTGCTCCGCCACCGATAAGGAGAGGCGCGTTGCCGGATCTGGTGAGATCGTAGCCGTTGCCAAGACCTGTGAGGGTAAGCCATTTTTCGCCTACGGGAGTATTTGCCATTTTTTCGGTTCCTACCCCCACAGCCTTGTATATTATAGTCAGCTCGTCGCCGGAAACGTCACATACGGAAATCGGTCTGCGAAGATAGAGACCGTCGAGCTTGATGTTGACAAACTGACCTGACGCTGTGATATCAGATGTGTCGCCCTTGAGCACTGAAAGATAGGTGCCCTCGGCGATCTTTTCATTTTTTATCAGAGTGAAATAAGTATCCTTCATCTTCTTTTCCTTAGCTGTCTATGGTAGAGATAGTGATGGTGATATCCTCAAGCACGTCGAGAAGAACTCGTACCGTGTCAAGAGAGGTGAACATTGTTGTATTGGTTTCTACCGCGAGATTTCTGATTTCGTATCCGTCCTTTTGTGAATCGGTGGAATCAAGCTTGGAGGTGTTTATAACGTAAGCGATGTGTCCTTGTCTAATGGAGTCGGGAATATCACTTGAGCCCTCGGAGATCTTCTGCTTGATTCTCGTTCTTATACCGTGTTCCTTAAGGAATACTGCCGTTCCTCTTGTAGCCTCAATATTGAAGCCGAGATTGTAGAAGCGTCTGATAAGTGGGAGCGCCTCTTCCTTGTCGGAGTCCGCAAGAGTTACAAGCACCGTTCCGTAGTTCTGCACGTTCATGCCGGATGCCTGAAGAGCTTTATAGAACGCGCGGTAAAGGTCGTCGTCATATCCGATAGCCTCACCGGTGGACTTCATCTCAGGGGAGAGATACGCGTCGATTCCGTTGATCTTCTTGAATGAGAATACGGGAACCTTGCAGTACCATCTCTTCTTTTCTTCGGGATAAAGTGTAAAGATGCCAAGCTCCTTGAGCGATTTGCCGAGAATGACCTCGGTTGCTATATCGGCGAGGCTGTAGCCTGTCGCCTTTGAAAGGAAAGGAACGGTTCTTGAGGAACGGGGATTTACCTCTATAATGTACACGTCCTCGTTATCGTCCACGATGAACTGAATATTGAATAGACCTACAATGCCTATGCCAAGACCGAGCGCCTTGGAATATGAAAGTATTTTACCTTTAACCTTATCTGAGATAGAGAATGCGGGATAAACGCTGATAGAGTCGCCGGAGTGGACGCCTGTACGCTCTACAAGCTCCATAATTCCAGCTACGAATACGTCGTTACCGTCGCAGATAGCGTCAACCTCTACCTCCTTACCCTGAATGTAATGGTCTACAAGCACGGGCTTATCCTCGTCGATCTCAACGGCTGTCTTGAGGTAGTTTCTGAGCTGCTCCTCGTTACCTACGAGCTGCATTGCGCGTCCTCCAAGAACGAAGCTGGGACGTACAAGCACGGGGTAGCCTACCTCCTTTGCTACTCTTACGCCATCCTCGATCTTTGTAACAGCCTGTCCTTTAGGCTGAGGAATGCCGAGCTGACTGAGTATCTTTTCGAAGGTGTCTCTGTTTTCCGCTCTGTCGATAGCCTCGCAGTCGGTACCAATGATCTTAACACCGCGCTTTGCAAGAGGTTCAGCGAGGTTGATAGCTGTCTGACCGCCGAGAGACGCGATAACTCCGTCGGGCTTTTCAAAGTCAATTACGTTCATAACGTCCTCTGTGGTGAGGGGCTCGAAGTAAAGCTTGTCGGAGGTGGTATAGTCGGAAGATACTGTCTCAGGATTGTTATTTATGATAATTGCCTCGTAGCCGCAGTTGCGGATAGTGTTTACCGCGTGTACGGTGGAATAGTCGAACTCTACGCCCTGACCGATACGGATAGGACCTGCGCCGAGAACGACAACCTTCTTTCTATCAGTGAGAACCGACTGGTTTTTACCGGTGTAGGAGGAGTAGAAATAAGGAATATACGCTCCTGCGTGCGCGGTGTCTACCATTCTGAAGGAGGGGATGATACCGTTTTCTTTTCTTACGTTGTATACGTCAAGCTCGGAGCATTCCCAAAGCTTAGCGATATACTTATCAGAGAAGCCCATATCCTTTGCGCTCTTAAGAACCTCTACGGACTTAACGTTTGCCTTAAGCTCTGCTTCCTTGTCGGTTATTTTCTTGAAGGATTTGAGGAAATACTCGGTGATGGCTGTTATTTTGTGAAGCTCTGCGGTACTGTGACCTCTGCGAAGCAGCTCTGCGATACCGAAAGCGTTGTCGTCGTGGAATTCCTTGATGTATTCAAGTATATCCGCATCCTTCATGCCGTCAAACTTGGTCATATGGAGATGACAGATGCCGATTTCAAGAGAACGTACGGATTTGAGAATACATTCCTCGAGGTTAGAGCCGATGCCCATACATTCACCGGTCGCCTTCATCTGAGTACCGAGCTTATTAGGTACGGAGGTGAACTTGTCGAAGGGGAATCTCGGGAACTTAGCCACGATGTAATCGAGTCTTGGCTCATTGATCGCGGGAGCGCCGGAAACCTCTATCTCGTCAAGCGTCATACCGACAGCGATCTTTGCAGTAACTCTCGCGATGGGGAAGCCGGACGCCTTAGATGCGAGGGCGGATGAACGGGAAACTCTCGGGTTTACCTCGATAAGATAATACTCTGATGTATTGGGGTTGAGCGCGAACTGTACGTTACAGCCGCCCTCTATCTTAAGCTCGCGGATAAGCTTGATAGCGCTGTCGTTGAGCATTTTTTCATCTTCCTTAGAGAGAGTGAGTATGGGCGCTACAACCATAGAGTCACCGGTGTGTACTCCAACGGGATCAATATTCTCCATACCACAGATGGTGATGGCGTTGTCGTTGCTGTCGCGCATTACCTCAAACTCTATTTCCTTAAAGCCTTTAACACTCTTTTCTACAAGAACCTGATTAACGGGAGAAGCGGCAAGAGCGCCTACCGTAAGCTCGCGAAGCTCGGTTTCATTGTAAGCGAAGCCCCCGCCTGTACCGCCGAGGGTAAATGCGGGACGAAGCACTACAGGGTAACCGATATTGTTAGCCGCAGATACGGCTTCTTCAAGAGTGTTTGCTATCTCGGAGGGAATAACGGGCTCTCCTATGGATTCGCAAAGCTCCTTGAAAAGCTCTCTGTCCTCAGCTCTCTCTATACTCTCACTCGAGGTGCCGAGAAGCTCGACTCCGCTCTCCTTAAGAATACCCTTCTTTTCAAGAAGCATAGCAAGGTTAAGACCGGTCTGTCCGCCGATACCGGGAACTATAGCGTCGGGTCTTTCATATCTGATTATCTTTGCTACGTATTCAAGAGTGAGAGGCTCCATATACACCTTGTCCGCTACGGTTGTATCGGTCATAATGGTCGCGGGGTTGGAGTTGACGAGTATTACCTCGTATCCTTCTTCCTTAAGGGCAAGACAAGCTTGCGTGCCGGCATAGTCAAACTCTGCTGCCTGACCGATTACGATAGGGCCTGAGCCGATGATCATAATTCTCTTTAAGTCGTTTCTCTTTGCCATATTTATTTATCCTCCGATTTATTAACAAGTGCGTTGAGCTTTTCGCTCTCATATACTACGTTGCCGTTATATACTGTAGCAAGGCATCGTCCTGATACCTTCATTCCCGCAAAGGGAGTGCTTTTACCCATGGAGATAAACTCTTCCGGATCTATTTCGTATTCATCTGAAAGATCGAATATTGTAAATCCCGGGTCGCTCGTGATACCGAAGCGTTCGCGCGGCTTTATCGATAAGAGATCAATCAGCTTTTCGAGCGTGATGACTCCTGTTTTTACAAGATAGGTGTACGACACGGGGAAGGCGGTCTCTATGCCGACAACCCCCATATTACTCTTTTCGAGTCCCTTGGATTTTTCCTCGACGCTGTGAGGGGCGTGGTCGGTAGCTATCATATCCACCGTACCGTCCTTAATTCCCTCTACGAGAGCATCCATATCTGATTTATCTCGTATAGGTGGATTCATTTTGAATCTGCCATGCTCTTTTAGATCCGCATCAGAAAGCACAAGATAGTGTGGTCCCGTCTCGCATGTTACGTCCATGCCCTCCGCCTTGGCGCGTCTGATAATATCAACGCTCTCCTTGGTAGATATGTGACATACGTGGTATTTACATCCGCTCTTTTTGACAAGCTCAAGATCGCGCGCTATTTGTCCAAACTCGCTCTCCGAGCAGATTCCTCGATGTCCGTGAGCTTTCGCATACTCGCCGTCGTGGATATATCCTCCGTGGAGAAGCGAGTTATCCTCACAGTGAGCTACTATCATTTTATCAAGCTCTTTAGCCTTTTGCATAGCAGATAGCATCAGCTCCGCGGTCTGTATACCCTTGCCGTCGTCAGAATATCCGATAACAGAGTCCTTCATATCCTCCATATCGGATAGCTCCTCGCCAAGCTGTCCCTTGGTAATTGTTCCGTAGGGGTATACCGCTATTACAGCATCGCGCTCGATAATATCGGTCTGCTCCTTAAGATGCGCCTTTGTATCCGGCGGTGGTACAAGATTTGGCATAGTACAGACTGCGGTATATCCGCCTCTTGCAGATGCCCGTGAACCCGTAGCTATGGTTTCTTTATAAGAAAAACCCGGCTCTCTGAAATGCACATGCACATCACAAAAACCGGGTAAAATAGCAATATTATTAAAAACGGGAAAATCAACACGGGATACGTCACCCGTGAAAACGGAAAGAGAAGCGCCGTCAAGAAGCATATCCTGCTGTCTAAACTCGCCGCCTGCATATACGTTAGCGTTTTTGAACAAAGCCTTCATAACGTTTCCTTCCTATCATTTCTTTTCTATATATTTTATCACACACGCACGCGTTTGTCAAGTAATCATAATGGATAAAAATAGAGACCGTGAGAAGTGATATTTGTATAATCTTAAGTATAAACACGATTTCTATGAAAAGTAAGTTGCATTTTAACGCTATGTATGATAAAATGCTATTAACGAATACAAAAGGAGAGGGAAGCTATGCTATACAACAATCTCGCCTCATACCTAAAGGGAAAATATGGCGCCAGATTATCAAAAATATGCATAGACGGAGGATTTGACTGCCCTAACCGTGACGGCACCTGCGGAACCGGCGGCTGTATCTATTGCGGCGAGCGCGGAGCAGGTGAGCATATTGATCCCGCAAGAAGCATAAGACGGCAGGTAGAGGATGCTATCGGTAGCAACAGGAAGAGTGACGCCTTCATTGCATATTTTCAAAATTTCACAAACACTTACGCGCCCGTGGAAATTCTTAAGCAAAGATATGACAGCGCGCTTATAAGTGATAGGATAGCCGTCCTCGCTATAGGCACCCGACCGGACTGCATCACCGATGAGATAGCGGAGCTTATAGCATCATACCGCGACCGTGTGGACGTATGGGTAGAGCTTGGACTCCAAAGCGCCTCTGACGTTACCGCTAAGGTGATAAACAGAGGGTATCCAACCGATGTGTATAGACGCGCCGCAAGGATTTTAAAGTCGCACGGTATACCGCTTGTAACGCATATGATCATAGGTCTTCCCGGGGATAGTGACGAGGATATTGATGCTACAGTCGACCTTATCAATGAGTATTCGTGGGGCGCTAAAATACATTCTATATACATTATGGATGGCACGGGACTTGCGGATATGTATAAAAGAGGAGAGTATGTACCTCCGTCACTTGATAAATACGTGAGTCTTTGCGCAAGGTCGATTGCAAGATTGCGCCCTGATATGATAGTTCATCGTATAACGGGTGATTGTCCTGACGGACTTCTTGTCGCTCCGGAATGGAACAGGGATAAAAACAAGATAATAGATCTTATAAGAAGAGATCTTGAATTAAAGGGATATAGGCAGGGCACACTCTATTCTAAAAAGTAATGGTGTCACTATATCTGACTATTCCTCTAACATATTTTGATTGCTATACTTTTGAAATATTCCTTTAAAAGAGAGAACCGATTACCCGTGTTGAGTAATCGGTTCTTTTTAACTATTTGGATTGGTTAGTCGGTAGTACCCTCATCGGTAGTACCCTCATCGGTGGTACCCTCGTCGGTAGTACCTTCATCGGGAGTCTCGGTAGAAGTGTCCTTGGTCTTAGAGTAGGACTCGTAGTACGAAAGGATTGCATCGTTGAGTTCCTTTTCGGTTATTTCACCTTCAAAGTCACCGTAGTTTTCAGCGATGTAATCTACCATTCCTTGCTTTACATCCTCTTCGATGTTAATGTTGTTGTTCTGGAGTGCCTTATCAAGATCTGCGTTGACCGCTTCCTTGTACTCTTCTTCGGTTTCGAAGTCGGACTTGTTATGCGCGAGAGCGTGTGTAAGATCACTCTTTACAGATTCATAGAGCTGCTCGGACTCTTCGTCAAAGCCGGTAGAACCGTGCATTACCGCGATAGAGATCTTGGTGAATGAGGAAACGATAGGAGCTGCTCTGTCATATTCACGGAGTCTTGCGAGGATAACGTCCGCGGAGCTCTTGCCATTCTCATCCTTGTCAGTCAGCATTTCTCTGATGTCGTGGTGAGAACCGTCGCTGAAGGTCTCGATGAGGTGTCTGTCACACATAATGAAATAGATGTCTACAAGAAGATCAAGGTCGCCCTCTACAGTATCTTCATTCGTGGTAGCAAACATATTCATTACGTCGTTTACGAGAAGCTCGGACGCGCCGGTAAGTCCCATATCAAGACTGTCGTTCTGTATGGATATCGCAATACCTCTCATAACGTCAGCTGCAAGCGCCGCGATGAGATCGTCGTCGCCAACGTCAATAACGACCTGGGCGAGTGATTCCTTCTGCTCCTCGGTGGGTGTTTTCCACTTGAAATCGGGGTTAGCTACGGGTAAAAGGTCAGTCAGTACTCTTACAGCGCCTATGCACTCCTCACCCATATCCATGGTCTCGCCTTCAATTTTAACGGTGATCATTCTCTCATAAGCGGCAGAACCACCGAATTTATCAACGATATCAAACATGGGGTTATCAGCAAGATCGTCAATGACCTTTGTATAAGCGGTTTCGATATATCCGTTTGTCTTTTCACTATTTGTCAAAAGCGTATCTCTCGCTTCCATCGCTACGGTGCAAAGTCCGCTTATGGGAGCAATTACAACAGCAGCTATAAGAACACCCTGACAAAGACCGACCACTCCGCCAAGAATGGTGGAAACTATGCTCTTACCGTAGCTGATAGCGCCGGTAAGTCCGGCAAGGAGGTTATAAACGAAAATAGAGAGCATTCTTATGATGTAGAAGAAGCTGATAAAGAGTACGGGAGAGAGAACCACCGCGATTATCATCATTGCAAAGATAGTCGCCGTTCTCGCGTCGGTCTGAGCCAATATGGATTTTACCATATCGGGTAAAGACTCTGTAAGCTGGGGCGCATACTTATTGATAAGAGCGTCCACAGATTGTGATCCGGAGTCTGCCTGCTCAATTCCGTATTTAACGATGAGCTTTGATACGCCCATCACAGCAAAGAGTGAGCATACCGCAGACGCGCCTACGGTGAAGATTCTGATAACGGACTTGGAAAATCCGCGCATAACACCGTGATAGATGCCTAAAATTGCCAACACGCCGATAAAGGCGAAAATACCAACCGAGATATTAGCGCCTATAGAGCCTTTGGCAAGTGAGCTGTCTATGTATTCCATGAAATTCATATTACTATCCTTCCTCGTAATACTTGCTCTGATTTTGATATTACATTATTTATAATACTACAATAATGGTTTAAAGTCAAGTGTTTTGCGCTACTAAGTCTTTAAGAAAACGAAACAAGCGCCCAAAAACAAAAAAGTGGGCAATTCACATGCCCACCAAAAATAATTTTATCACAACGAGACATCTTTGTCAATAGAATTTTTGGATATTTCATTACGCCTAAGAAATCTTTTACACTTTGTACATAACTTATAAAACAAATTATGAATTTTTCGAAAAAGTGTTTACTTTTCACAATAAATGTGATATACTGATGATGCAAAGGGGGAATACCCCGATACATCTTGATATTAATGTTGATATCGTGGGACGGTGGAATTCCTCGTTTGTATTCCACACGAAAGGAAGCTCTCGTTCGAGAGCGGGTAAGGCGGTATGAAGATTACGATTTACGGAAAGCAAATGACGGTCCGTGATTCACTCAAGGCAGCAGTAGAAAAAAAGCTTTTGAAGTTCGACAGATTTTTTGGCGATGATACGGAAGCGTTTGTTACTTGCAAGGTTCGCAAAGGAGTGAAGATAATCGAAATTACCGTAAATTACGGAGGTACGACCTTCAGATGTGAAGAGGAGAGCGATACCTTCATTACAGCTCTTGACAGGGCAGTTGAGGGCCTCGAAAGACAGATAAGAAAGAATAAGACCAGACTCGAGAAGAAGGTTAAGACGAACGCGTTTGTTATCACAGAGGATGACGATGATGAGTTCGTTGAGGAGGGTGAGTTCGAAATAAGAACCAAGACCTTCCCGTTCAAGCCGATGTCACCGGAGGAAGCCATCTTACAGATGAATCTTATCGGTCACGCCTTTTACGCTTTTACAGATGCCGATACCGGCGACGTTTGCGTAGTATATAAGCGTAAGGAAGGCAGCTACGGTCTTATAATTCCAGAGAGGTAACTCAAAATTCGTTGAAGCACCGGGAATGATGTCCCGGAGAAAGGTAGGAAGGACCAATGTTCTGAACAAATTACCCGTGACACGATTTGTGTGTCACTCGTTATGATTCACCACATAGGAAATTCTAAAATTAAGAAAAACCACGAAATATATATTTTCCCAGCATTATATATAGACGGTAAAACGGAGTTATTATGATGGACCGAAAATGAGTCTTCGCCCTTAAAAAAGGGGCTAAGTTACGTGGTAAGTCGCGCATATAGCAGGATTGGGTAGGTTACGGTTGCTCGCTTCTTGGTCAGAGGCCTGCGGTAGTCTGCAGAAAGGATCTTGATATAAGGCGCGGAAGAGGCAGTAGGCAATTCGAATGCTGTTTAGATGAAGAAGCAGCCTTCGTCGATTATTCAGGTATAAGCCAATGAACAACTAAGAGGTATTGCGTGTTAATGATTTTTAAGACACGATTTCAAAATACAACTGAATAAAATAGTGAATTACAATCTTTATTAAGATTAGTGAAGGGACGGTGCGCTTGTTGCGTTCACCGTCCCCGTTTTTTGTTATTTATTGTTTTTCTGAGATTGCTTTTTTTTGAGCGGAGCCTTTTCGATGCTGTGTGTTGCCGGCTCTCTTCTTTTGATGTTTTTTAGGCGTTACAGGCTTGATTGCTTCTTCCTCTTTTACCTTTGATTCGGATGGAGCTTTCGCGATATCCGTATCCTTGACGGGCTTCTTTTTCTTGCCGATGCCGAGCTTTTCTATCATAAGTCTGCAGGCTTCCTCACGAGCGTCGATCCTTGTTTTGCCAATACCGAGCGTTACCTCGTTTACAAATGAGCATTCTACCGCGCATTCGATGCGATTACCGTTTTTTCTTTCTCCGAGATCTCGAAAGATTGCAGACGGTTTTTTATGGGCAGAAGCATAGCTCTTCAACGTTGAGGAAGCGTTGGCTGTATGCTTGATCGCTATTACGGGAGTAGAGTTTATGCTTTTTGCTTCGGATGCTTTTTCTACTGGATGTTTTGCGCTTGTTTTTGAAGTTGAGCTGTTCTTAACCTCGTTTTTGTCAACAGTTGTTGACTTTTCTTGATCATTTTGCGCCATAAGCGCCTTGATCGCATCCTCGGCGGCTGCGGCGTCTGCGAGCTTGTAGTTCTTACCAATACCCCTACCCATAAGCTTGTCGCCTATATAACAGCCTCGCATATACGTCTTTTTGTGATCGGGACCGTCCTCTGAAAGAGTTTCATATCTCGGAGGTGGTAGTCTGCGCTTTTTATCCGCACACCATTCCTGCAGGGCGTTCTTGGCGCTCTGCGCTATTTTTTGTCTGTCCGTGTATACCGACATATCGAGCATTCCCGATACTGCGTCAATTACGGCACGAATGTTCATGTCCGAGTCGATGAATATCGCTCCGACAATGCTCTCGAAGAGGTCCTCCATCACCGAAGGCTCGTTTTGTATACCGAGCTTCGCGTCTCCCTCGCCCATAAGCAGATGCTTCTCAAGTCCGAGCGCTTTCATGCTCTTGGAAAGATTTTGCTTGTCCGAAAGCTTGGATTTTATGTTTGAAAAATCTCCTTCGCCAAGTTCGGTTCTTATACCGTGCTCGTATCGTTCGGTGCATTCCTTTAAGAGAAATGTAATGATAGATAGAGAAAGCACTCCGTCACCGAAAAATTCGAGCACCTCGTTTGAGTGATACTTAACCCTTGAGGATGGATTGATCTCGTTACAGTAGCTCGTTCTTGTGAATGCCTGAGCGAGAAGCGATTTGTCCTTGAAGGTGTAGTTTATCTTCTTTTCGATTTCACGAAAATTGAGTTCGCTTGTTTTCTTCATACCGTTCCTTTCTTAACTTTGATCCACTACTATTATACACTTGAGTTAATCTCGTGTCAAGTTGTGGGAAAAATAAAGATAGATGAATTGATCGCGAGTGTTGACAAAGACAGTTTTTGATGCTATTATATAATAGATATAATATGCGCAAATGCATACCCATAGCCTGCACGTATACGCCGGGCGCAAAATATCTCGTAAAATAGACACCGCAAAGCATTTCATTTTACTTTGTATTGTTCTTAGAAAAGGAAAAAAGATGTCCGAATTAACAACACAAATCAAAAGAAGGCGCACGTTCGCCATCATATCTCACCCCGACGCGGGTAAAACAACTCTTACCGAAAAGTTCCTTCTTTACGGCGGCGCAATTCAGTCTGCCGGCTCTGTAAAGGGAAAGCAGTCCGACAAGCACGCGGTATCCGACTGGATGGATATCGAAAAGCAGAGAGGTATTTCCATTACCTCATCTGTATTGCAGTTTGAATATGACGGATATTGCATAAACATTCTTGATACTCCCGGTCACCAGGATTTCTCCGAGGATACCTACCGTACGCTTATGGCGGCTGACAGCGCGGTAATGGTTATCGACGCCGCAAAGGGTATTGAGCCGCAGACAAGAAAGCTTTTCAAGGTCTGCGCTATGAGAGATATTCCTATCTTCACGTTCATCAACAAGATGGATAGAGAGGCGAGAGATCCGTTCGATCTTCTTGACGAGCTTGAGCGCGAGTTTGGTATCGCTACTTATCCTATGAACTGGCCTATAGGCTGCGGTCAGAAATTCAATGGCGTATACGACAGAGACGCAAGACAAATACTTTCATTTGACAATGCTCATAGAGGACGAGAGCTTATTCACGGTATCAAGTGTGAGATCACCGATACCGAGAAGCTGGACGAGCTTATCGGTCCTTATCTTCGCGAGGAGCTTGTAGAGCAGGTTGAGCTTATCGACGGCGCAAGCGCTGATTTTGATCTTGAGGCTATCAGACACGGTAAGCTTTCGCCTGTATTCTTCGGCTCGGCTCTTAACAATTTTGGTATCGAGCCGTTCCTTGAGCATTTCCTTAAGATGACTACCTCTCCTCTTCCGAGAGTTGCGGAGGGAAAGCATATAGATCCCTTTGATGAAAACTTCACCGCTTTCGTATTTAAGATTCAAGCTAATATGAACAAGGCGCATCGAGATCGAATCGCGTTTATGCGTATATGCTCCGGTAAATTTGAAAGAGGCAAGGATTATTATCACGTTCAGGGTAACAAGTCATTCAGACTCTCACAGCCTCAGCAGATGATGGCGGATGAAAGAGCGGTTATTGACGAGGCTTATGCGGGAGATATAATCGGTGTATTCGATCCAGGTATTTTTTCTATAGGAGATACTATTTGCGAGAAGGGAGAGAAGGTAAGATTCGAGGGTATACCAACCTTCGCTCCGGAGCATTTTGCAATGGTAGAGCAGGTTGATTCTATGAAGCGTAAGCAGTTCGCAAAGGGTATGAACCAGATTGCTCAAGAGGGTGCTATTCAGATATTCTTCGAGCCTAACTCCGGTCTTGAAAGAGTTATAGTCGGCGTTGTCGGCGTACTTCAGTTTGAGGTGCTTGAGCATAGACTTAAGAGCGAGTACGGTTGCGATCTTCGCCGTACCAACCTTGGATACTCGCAGATACGCTGGATAGAGAACGAGGGGCTTGATCCTAAGACTCTTAAGCTCTCTCACGATACCAAGTGCGTTACCGACTTCAGAGGTAAGAACCTTCTTTTGTTCACAAGCGAGTGGAGTATCCGTTGGGTTCTTGAGGATAACCCTCACCTTAAACTTGCTGAATTTAGTAAAAACGAGGTATAATGTAAATAATAATTTCCAAAAGTCGGATCGTAGCCATGTCGTTCTGTGTGC
>JAZOUM010000121.1:0-1015 GCA_045658205.1 Eubacteriales bacterium
AGTGCGCGAGCCTTCTTGTCTGTCATGATTCCCTTAGATGTGGACACGATAGCGATTCCGAGACCGTTCATTACCTTAGGCATATCCTCGTAACCTGCGTAGATACGAAGACCGGGCTTGGAAACTCTCTTGAGTCCTCTAATTACCTTCTGCTTGCCGATGTACTTGAGGGTCACTCTGATTGTACCCTGCTTGTCATCTTCGATGATTTCATAGCTCTTTACATAACCCTCTTCAACAAGGATCTTAGCTATAGACTCTTTCATGTTGGATGCAGGAATGTCCACAGTCGCGTGCTTAGCGTTGCTAGCGTTACGAATTCTTGTGAGCATATCTGCAATTACGTCTGACATCTGCATTTTAATTTTCCTCCTGATGCAAGTATGATTTTTTCTTGCTGCCACGCCCTGCGTGGCGGCGTATCGGCGGTTAAGTCCAACCCGGAATCAACACCGCGGATTAACTTCCTTCCGATATTTAGTATTATTTGTGAAAAGCTCTCTTTTAAGAGCAAATTCACTTAATTTCGAGATTTTTACAAATCTCATGTTAGCGTATTATCTATTGGTAGAGAATTTTTGAGGTAGAATCGTCGTTCTCCGTCACGCTAAGCTTACGAGGCGTAAGCTAAGTGGCGGAAACGGCGATTATAACCAAAAATTATCACCAAGAAGATTTCTTAACGCCGGGGATCTCGCCCTTATACGCGAGATTTCTGAAGCAGATACGGCAGATACCGTACTTACGCATATAAGCGTGGGGACGGCCACAGATCTTACATCTGTTGTACTCACGTGTGGAGTACTTCTGGGGCTTCTGCTGCTTGAGTATCATTGCTGTTTTAGCCATTCTATCTTACCTCCGATTATTTTGCGAAGGGAGCGCCCATAAGCTTAAGGAGCTCTCTTGCCTCGTCGTCTGTCTGCGCCGTTGTTACGAAGCAGATGTCCATACCGCGGATCTTGTCAACCTTATCGTACTCGATTTCAGGGAATATAAGCTGTTCCTTAAGACC
>JAZOUM010000122.1:0-5123 GCA_045658205.1 Eubacteriales bacterium
TGACAGAATGCTGAGTTCGCAAGCCGTTATTTCAAGAAGGGCAATTCCGTCCTCGTTTGCGGTCAGCTTCAGACCAGAACATGGACAGATAACCAGGGACAGAAGAGATATGCTACCGAGGTTATAGCTGATGAGGTTACATTCGTAACTCCCGCTAATACCAACGGCGCACCCGCTGTAGGCGGCTCTTACACTCCCGAGGCTTATGCAACCCCTTCCTTTAACAGCGCTTCCGGCGCAAGCTTTGAGGAAATTCCCGGCGACGAGAGTCTTCCCTTCTAAGAAGATAGCTCGTCCGCTCACCGTGTGACTCACTACGGCGAGCGCAATATAGAAATCGTGAGTTAGAAAGGTTTGTGAATCCAAATGGAAAGAAACGATTCTCCCCGCTCCAACTTCCGTACTATGCACAGAAGAAAGAAGGTTTGTATCTTCTGCCAGGACAAGGTTGACGGCATCGATTACAAGGACGTAGCTAAGCTCAGAAAGTTCATCTCTGAGAGAGCTAAGATCCTCCCCAGACGTGTATCCGGTACTTGCGCTCTTCACCAGAGACAGCTCAACGTAGCTATCAAGAGAGCAAGAGAGATGGCACTTCTCCCCTACGTATCCAACTAATTTAGATACATTTTAAAAGACACTCTGTTAAATGCAGAGTGTCTTTTTTGTATTGTGTCAACAAAAAATACCGAAGCACGCATATACCTCGGTATTTTCATAAAATCAATAAGTGAATATCCGGTTTAAATTATACGAGATCCTCAAAGTAACCGTGATAATGGAAATCTATCGGACTTTTTGGGAACATATAATTATAAAGCTCGGTACAATAGTCATCGGTCATAGATGCCATATAGTCGATAACTATCTGATTGGGATCAGTCTCAAGATATGGGATCCTCGAGGAATAATGGTTGGCATTAATGAAATCAATATGATGCTTGAAGATAGGTGAAGATGTGTTGCCATCCTTAAGGTCCTTAAGTAGCTTTGCATACATTCTCTGCATAAGAGGTCTTACATTTTCGTCAAGGGATTTTGAAACCTTATCGGTATTATAGATCATCGCGTAATTATCGCGCTTAGCCTCACGCATAAGAGCGTAATGCTCCTCATCAAGCATTATATAGGGCTTTCCGTAGCTATGCTCTATAATATTGACCTCAAGATTATTGATGATCTCCGCGTTGAAGGTTCTGATCTTGCCATTTTCATCAACGGAAGGCTGCAGATTATAAGAAAGCTTAGCCTTTATAGCATCCTGTCTATCCTTACCGAGATACGCGATAATATCACTTACGCGCACCACGCATCCCTCAAGAGTTGACGGAATGATTTTGACTATATTTGCCTGATCCACATAGCAGCTCTCAACCATATCATCAAAGGCGTCAAAGCTGTTCATCGGAACAGGACGATACTCACTCATCTCAAACTCACCGTTATGAGTAATTATACCGTTGAGAGTATCAAGGGTAAGGTTGTGATTAAATATACTGTCAAGAACTCTGACGGAATGAACGTTGTGGTTGAAAAATCTGCCACACTCTGCCCTGTATATCTCGTTGATATACTTTTCACCGGCATGTCCGAACGGGGTGTGACCTATATCGTGACCAAGCGCGATTGCCTCAATAAGATCAAGGTTAAGATTAAGAGCCGATCCTATCGTGCGAGCGATCCTTGAAACGAGCTGAACGTGAAGAGCGCGTCTGGTTATATCATCATTCTTATAGAACGAGAACACCTGAGTTTTGTCGGTATATCTATTATAGTAAGGGCTATGAAGAATTTTATCAGTGTCACGAGCGTAAGCTGGGCGCCACACGGTCTCGCGATCGGTCGACGTATCGCGTCTGATTGCCAAGTGACTCTTAGCGGCGAAGTCGGGTCTCGTATTATCAGCGATATCCTGCTGCATCCTTGCGGCAAGTTCGGGTGAAAGCTGTTCGTACTTAGCCATATTCCCTCCTTAAATTATAATAATGGTTATTTCTTTTTTGTAGTATAACATATAAAAGCGAATATGTCAATAGTGTTTTTTAGAACAAGTCTAAAAAACGCACGTTAAAACACATTATTATATTAACGACGAAAAAGGACGAAGTTAAACACTCCGTCCAAATTTCTAATTGATATTTTGCTTACGCAAAATTATGCCATCTGGTTGAACTTAAGAGCAAAGCTGGACTTCTTGTGAGCAGCGTTGTTCTTGTGAAGGATACCGTGAGCAACTGCCTGGTCTACCTTCTTAACAGCAAGTCTGTAAAGCTCGGAAGCAGCGGCCTTGTCGCCGGACTCAACAGCAGCGTTGAACTTCTTGATAATAGTCTTAAGCTGGCTCTTGATCATCTGGTTTCTAAGCGCCTTTGCCTGGTTTACAAGTATACGCTTTTTTGCGGACTTAATGTTAGCCATTTTCTTCTCCTTTAAATTTTTACGTAATCCCTAATGCTACGCCGCAGAAGTTGGCTGAGAGGGTCCAAAATCAAGCAGCTTTACAACCTGGTTACTGTTTTTATCATACTTCAGTAATTATATCACCTTTGTCGAGAAAAATCAAGGGGTTTTACAAAAAAAGTTGAAGTTTTTTGTTAAAAAGTAATATATTTTTGAGAGTTTTTTTACAATACTACTTGACAAAGCAAGAGAAATCTGCTATACTTGTAAAGTAATTTGCTTTACAGTACTTTTTGCGAGGTGTTTATGTTTGAAAAAAATCTAAAGCTCGCATATCTTCTCGACTTTTACGGCGATGTGCTTGACGAGCATACGAGAAGCGTAATGAAGGCATATTACGATGATGATCTCTCGCTCTCGGAAATCGCACAGGGCGTTGGAATATCCAGACAAGGTGTTAGACACGTTATCAAAAAGGGGGAGGAGCATCTCACCTTTCTTGAGGACAGACTCGGTCTTGCCGCGCATTACGAGGAGTTAGAAAGAGCTGTAGAGCTTATCGACGGTATCAAGCGCGATATACAAGCTGATACGTTGAATAAGCAAAGCACTATTGACTCACTTGAAGAGATAAAGGATATGATCATTAAAAAATGAGCGTAATGCTCAATATTTTATGCACTACGTGCTGAATTGGAGGTACCCATGTTCGGAGGTTTAACCGAAAAACTGGCAAACGCCTTTAAGAAATTCAGAAACAAGGGCAAGCTCACGGAGGCCGATGTTAAGGAAGGTATGAGAGAGGTAAAGCTCGCTCTGCTTGAGGCCGACGTTAACTTTAAGGTAGTAAAAGAGTTTGTAAAAGCAGTAACCGAAAGAGCTGTAGGATCACAGGTGCTTGAAAGCCTTGTTCCCGCTCAGCAGATCGTAAAGATAGTAAACGAAGAGCTCATAAAGCTTATGGGCGGCGAGACACCAAAGATCAATATCAATCCTAAGCCTCCGACGGTGGTTATGATGGTTGGTCTTCAGGGCGCAGGTAAGACAACGCATTCCGCAAAGATCGCATCTTACTACAAGCACAAGGGTAAGTCTCCCCTGCTCGTTGCCTGCGACGTCTATAGACCCGCGGCAGTCGATCAGCTCAAGATCGTAGGTGAAGCTGCTAATATCCCCGTTTTCTCTATGGGCACAAAGATCTCACCCGTTGAGATCGCCAAGGCGGGCGTTGAATACGCCAAGAAAAACGGACACGATATGGTGTTCATTGATACTGCCGGACGTCTTCACATTGATGAGGAGCTGATGGCAGAGCTTGTAAAAATAAAAGATTCCACTTTACCGTCTGAGATACTTCTCGTAGTAGACGCTATGCTCGGTCAGGATGCAGTCAACGTTGCAAAAACGTTCAACGACATGCTTGACATTACAGGTGTAGTTCTTACAAAGATGGACGGTGACACCCGAGGCGGCGCGGCTCTCTCGGTAAAATATATTACAGGCAAACCGATAAAGTTTATCGGTACGGGAGAAAAGCTCGATGCTCTTGAGCTGTTCCACCCCGATAGAATGGCGTCAAGAATTCTCGGAATGGGAGATATTCTCTCTCTTATCGAGAAGGCTGAGCAGGCATACGATGAGAAAAACGCCAAGGAACTTGAGAAGAAGATGCGTGAGCAGACCTTCACTCTCGACGACTTCCTTGAGCAAATGCGTCAGCTTAAAAAGATGGGCAATCTCGATCAGCTGCTCGGAATGCTCCCCGGAGCAAACACCGGCGCGCTCAAGAATGCGCAGATAGACGAAAATCAGATGGCAAAAACCGAGGCAATCATCCTCTCTATGACAAAGCAAGAGAGAATGCGTCCCGATATCATCAACGGCTCCAGAAGAAAGCGTATAGCTAACGGCTCGGGAACCAGCGTTGAAGACGTAAACAAACTGCTCAAGCAATTTGATCAGATGAAGAAAATGATGAAGCAGTTTACAAGTATGGGAAAGCGCCGTATGCTTGGCGGTCTCAAGCTTCCCTTCTAATCAGTTATCAAACAAAATAAAAAATAAAAACATTCATTTTTGGAGGAAAAGAAAATGGCAGTAAAAATCAGACTTAAGAGACTTGGTTCCAAGAAGAACCCCTTCTACCGTGTAGTTGTTGCAGACGAGAGATCTCCCAGAGACGGTAGATTCATCGAGGAAATCGGTTACTACAACCCCCTCACCAATCCCGTAGACATCAAGATCGACGCAGAAAAGGCTACCAAGTGGCTTGGTAACGGCGCACAGCCCACCGAGACTGTTAGAACTCTTCTTAAGAAGTCCGAGATCATTAAGTAATCCGTACCAATAACGGAAGGATTGTTTCTTAAACAAGGAAAGGTAATTTTCATGGAGCTTAAGCAGGTACTTACCGACATTGCTCGCGCCATTGTTGACAATCCCGACGCTGTTAATGTAACCGAAAACGTTGACGGTGACGACGTAGAACTCGTGCTCACCGTTGCTGAAGGTGATACAGGTATGGTTATCGGGCGTCATGGCAGAATTGCTAAGGCTATTCGCCAGGTAATGAAGGCCGCAGCAAACACATGCGGTAAGCATGTTACCGTCGAAATCAAGTAAAACATATCCTCGGGGTATTTATGCCTCGAGGATGTTTTTTATTTAAACTATACAAAAAAGGAGTTTAGGGGCTGTGAATAAGAGACTACAAAATCTCTTAT
>JAZOUM010000123.1:0-4437 GCA_045658205.1 Eubacteriales bacterium
ATAATAGAGTTAACCGCGAGAAGAATATCCGCGGATTCATCGATAATAGCGGGAGTGTTACCTGCGCCAACGCCAAGAGCCGGCTTTCCCGAAGAATAAGCCGCCTTAACCATGCCGGGGCCACCGGTAGCGAGGGTGATATCAGCCTCCTTCATAACGGTGTTGGTCATCTCAAGAGAGGGGATATCGATCCAGTCGATGATTCCCTCGGGAGCGCCTGCCGCTACTGCAGCCTCAAGAACAAGCTTTGCTGCCGCAATGGTAGAATTCTTTGCTCTGGGGTGAGGGCTGATGATGATAGCGTTACGTGTCTTAAGCGCGAGAAGGCACTTGAAGATAGCTGTAGAGGTGGGGTTGGTGGTAGGAATAACTGCCGCTACTACACCGATAGGCTCTGCGATCTTCTTGATACCGAAGGACTTATCCTCCTCGATAACGCCACAGGTCTTAGTCTCCTTGTAAGCATTGTAAATGTACTCGGCAGCGTAGTGGTTCTTGATAACCTTATCCTCTACGATACCCATACCGGTCTCCTCTACAGCAAGCTTAGCAAGAGAGATTCTCGCCTTATCTGCCGCGGAAGCCGCCGCAAGAAAGATCTTGTCTACCTGCTCCTGAGTGTAGGTAGCAAAAACCTTCTGCGCTTCTCTGATGCGAACGAGCGCACCCTGAAGCTTTTCGACACAGTCGATGATTTCATAGTTTTTGAGTTCCATTTTATATCTCCTAAAAATTAAATAATACTGCGTTATGCGTGCGCGTCATTATATAAGGGACGCACATCGCCCCATTTGTTTGTGAATATTTTAACACAGCGTATTTGTTTTGGGAATAACCAATTTGTTCTTGGGGTATATATTTTTTGATATACCCTCTTAGGAGTCGGTTGTCAATTGCTAAAATGAACTCTCTTCGACTCGCAAACCGCGGTAATAAAGCTCTTATCGAGCTTTGTTAAATTATATCCCTTGCGATATATGAATACGTCCTTGTATACCCTACGGTTATCCACGCATTTTTTCTGCACAAGACCGTATCGCTTAAGCACCTTTTCGGAAGCAGGACTTACCCACATGAAGGTCTCCGGATTTTCTGATAGGATATCAAATTGTGATGCCCTCTCGAATATAAAGATTCTTCTATCGATATTATCGGGTAGCTCCTCCTTGACCACCTTTGAAAGAGGTAGAGACGGAACGTAAGGATCAGCGTGCGCTATCTCCACGTATGGCGCAAGATCGTCAAAGGTTATCTCCTCCTTGGTAGCCAAAGGGTTTTTCTCGCTCATAATAAGCACGTATGAAAACTCGGCTACCATCTCGTAAAGGAGCCCTTTTTCATCAAGCATTGACTTGAATTGCTTATCATAGTTTTCGGCATATCTTATTATGCCGAGCTTATAGTCTCCCTCAAGCAAATTTTTGATAGTTCGCTCGGAGTTGGTTTCCTTATAGAATATTTCGGCAGAATCCTTGCCTATGGTTTTGGAGAACTCGGCAAAAGCCTCAGAAATGTAACAAGCGCGAGGTACGGATGCCGAAAAACGCTGTTTTCTCGGAGCGCCATGCTTATAAAACGACTCGAACTCATCGATCTGCTTTAGCATCTGCTTTGCGTATCCGATAAAATCCTCGCCCTCAGGAGTAAGATCCATACCCTTTGCGGATCTATTGAAAATAGTTATACCGAGATCGGCCTCCAGCTCCTTGATAGAACGGCTGATGTTAGGCTGAGCTACCAAAAGCGTTTCCGCCGCCTTATTGAGCGAACCGAGTCTTGCCACCTCTACGGCATACTTCATATGGAGTATGTTCATTCTTCTCTCCTTGACAAAATACGACTGTTTTGTAGCTATTATAACATACGTTTGTCAAAAAATCAATATATTTATTAATAATATTAAATCGCGTCCGCTCACGCGTGTGTAAGATACGGACGTTCCTTACAAGTCGGCAGATGCCCCACGCTGTTTTAAAATTGTCAAAAGCATAAGCTCAAGTGACTAATAATCCCCACATATTTTTGCTCAAACGATTGATTTTGCTTTGATTTTGTGATACAATATTCCGGTGTAAAGCACTTGAACGCGCGTATGTATTAAAAGTCACAAGAGGTATACATTCAGATGAAAGAAGCTAACGTTGATAGAAAATTCCCCTCTTGGTTTTATACGGGAAGCTTGATATTCGTCATCCTTCTTTGGGGAGTTACTCCGGTTATACATAAGAGGATGTACGAGTTCTATTCTCCCACCGTATATACCACTCTTATGGGACTGATTGCCGGAATTGCGCTTTTCTGCGTATCATTCAAAAAATTCAAGCTTATTGATAAAAAGCTTTTGTCAGTCTCGATACCCACGGGAATAATTAACGCGCTCGCCGCTATAATACAAAAAATAGGATTACAGTACACTACCCCGACAAAATGCTCATTTCTCGACACGCTCTCGTGCGTTACCGTACCGATAACACTTTTTATTCTCACAAAAAAGGTGCCGAGCGTGTGGAAATTTCTCGCCGCTTTTCTCTGCCTTAGCGGTTGCTTTGTTTTAACGGGCGTAAGCTTTAACGACTTTACCGCTTTTGGAATAGGCGAGATACTTTGCGCTACAGCGGGAATACTCTACGGTGTAAACATCGCGCTCACAGGCGTATTCGCTAAAAATATATGCGTCCCCGTACACGTAACCATACACATGGGCGTTCAGGTTGTGACGGGATCTATTATGGCGATAGCGCTCAATTTTGTAAAAATAGGTGACGTTGCTATAGAGGAATTCAGAATTTCGTTTGAGATAGCGCCGATTCTCGTTCTTATCTTTATCGGACTTATCTCAAGCGCTCTCGGTTGGATAATAAGAATTAACGTTCTCAAAAAGATTGATCCTACTATCGTCGGTATAATGATGCCTATGTCATCTGTGGTTACAGGTATAATTTCAGTACTTACAGGGGCTGACGTATTATCAAGCAGTCTCGTTATAGGCGGCCTGCTCGGACTTAGCGCGTCTCTCGTTTCAAACTTGGCTAAGGACTCCGGGCAAAAAAACGAAAAGCCTTTAGAGTCGAGTAATGTAGAGCAATCGTAAAAAAATACTCACAGGTAATTAAGATAAGCTCATCTATAAATAAATTTGATACGGAGAATCATTCAATGAAAATTTACGATATTTCCCAAGAGGTTTTTAGTTGTGAGGTCTATCCAGATGATCCCTCTCCACAAAAAAAGATCTTGAGATCTATGGAAGATGGCGAAGTATACAATTTAACGGCGTTTAGCATGTGCGCCCACAACGGTACGCATATAGACGCGCCATTACACTTTATCAAAGACGGCAAGGCTGTAAACGAGATATCCTTAGATTCCTTTGTGGGAATGGCTTACGTAGCAGATCACCATGGAATCCTCGCCAAAAACGACGCATTTAAAATAATTGAAAAAGCGAAAAAACAAAATACGGAATCAGCAAAGAGAATTTTGATAAAAGGAGATGTTGAAATATCCTTAGAGGCGGCAAAGGCGTTTGCCGATTCAAATATCCTGCTATTAGGAAATGAGCCTCAAACAATAGGACCGCAAAATGAGCCTATGGATGTGCATCTCACTCTTTTGAGCGCCAACGTTGTTTTGCTTGAAGGAATTCGTTTATCAGAGGTATCTGAAGGCGTCTATTTCTTAAATGCCGCTCCTCTGAATTTATCCGGCGCGGACGGTTCTCCGTGCAGAGCCATATTGATAGATACAACAACTTGACAGTGAATAAAAAAGGAGAATAATTATGAAAAGAGTATTAGAATTTTTGAAAAATGCAGAGGTATACTACCTTGCAACTGTTGATGGCGATCAGCCGAGAGTGCGTCCGTTCGGAACAGTCAACGAGTTCGAAGGCAAGCTCTATATACAGACAGGTAAGGTAAAGCCCACGAGCCATCAGCTTGCAGCTAACCCAAAAGCCGAGATCTGCGCATTCAAGGACGGCGCATGGATTCGCGTTGCGTGCGAGCTTGTTGATGACGATCGCTTTGAAGCAAAAAAGTCTATGCTCGACGCCTATCCGAACCTCCGTCATATGTACGATGAGAACGACGGAAACACTCAGGTGTTCTATATGCAGAACGCCGTGGCAACCATCAGCTCTTTTGGCGGCGCGCCTGTTGTGATTGAATTTTGAGAGGAGCTATGTGATTACATACAAGCGCATTGATGATAAGTTCAAAATCATCAAAAAACAAGTGGCTTGGAAGAGGGGTATTCGCCTCTGGCGAAGATTTTTCGCTCCGCCACTGGTGAGCGAGGTCTCACTGCGGTTCGGTCACGCTCGAGGAAAAACAACTCTTAGTTGTTTTCTAACACTCTCGCGCCGCTTCGCTACCCCGATGGCTTACGCTCAAATGCGAACCCCCGTGCCTTTTGGGCAAACGGTTTTCAAGGCGT
>JAZOUM010000124.1:0-7909 GCA_045658205.1 Eubacteriales bacterium
TGAAAATCCCGACGGTCAGACAGAAGAGAATTACAAGGCTATTGCAGATCTTCGAGTTGAGAAGCTTCGTCTTGAAACTCGAGAGCAGGAGCTTGAAAGCGTTCTGAAGTATTTGTCGGTAGAAATTTCTGATCTTTTAAATGTTGTTGAGATATGGACCGGAATCCCTGCGACCGATCTTTCGGTTGGAGATATTGAGAATCTTGCGGGACTCCACGAGAGAATTTCCTCTCGTATCATAGGTCAAGAGGAAGCCGTAAGCGCAGTTGTAAGAGCCGTAAGAAGAAAAAGGGCAGGCGTTTCTTATCGAAACAATCCTGTTTCTATGATTTTTGCAGGACCTACCGGAGTGGGAAAAACCGAGCTTGTTAAGGTACTTGCACAGGACCTTTTCAAGCAGCCCGAAGCGCTTATAAGACTTGATATGTCCGAATTTATGGAAAAGCATTCGGTCTCAAGAATCATAGGATCACCTCCCGGCTACGTCGGTTATGATGAGGCCGGTCAGCTCACCGAGAAGATAAGACGCAGACCGTACTCGGTCGTTCTTTTTGATGAAATAGAAAAGGCGCATCCCGATGTGCTTAACGTTCTTTTGCAGATACTTGACGACGGTAAGATCACAGATGCTCAGGGCAGAGAGATCAACTTCTCAAATACCGTAATTATTCTTACGACTAACGCGGGAAGCGAGAAAAACAATGCTGTCTCGGGATTCTCTACAGATAAAAAGGCACAGACCGAGGATCGTGTAGAAAAGGCACTTGCAAAATTCCTTCGTCCGGAATTCCTCAATAGAATCGATGAGATAATAACCTTCCGCCACCTTGATAAGAGTGATTTTGCTAAGATAGCTGAGATAATGATAAAGCAGCTTAAAGATCACTTGATAGAGAAGGGGATTAAGCTCACATACACAAATGAGGCTTTGGAGCTTATCGCCGAGGAATCTTATTCCGAAAAGTACGGTGCTAGAAATATGCGCAGATATATAGAGCGCAACGTAGAGGATAATATCGCTAATCTCATAATCGACAGTATGCCGAATAAAATATACGCTATAGCAATAACGGCTAATAACGGTACACTTAAGATTGATTCCATTTAAGCTAATATATAAAGGAGAATATAGAAATGTCAGGATGTTCACATGATTGTGCTAACTGCTCAGAGAAGTGCTCTAAGGAATCACTTCTTGCGCCTCAGAACCAGGCGAGCAATGTTAAGCACGTTATCGGTGTTGTAAGCGGTAAAGGCGGCGTAGGTAAATCACTCGTTACATCAATGCTCGCCGTTACCATGCAGAGAAGAGGTTATAAGGCGGCTATACTTGATGCCGATATCACAGGTCCGTCAATTCCCAAGGCCTTCGGCTTAAAGACAGGAATGGTAGAGGGAAATGATTTAGGTATGTTCCCGGTTATGACTAAGACCGGTATTGAGGTAATGAGTCTTAATCTTCTTGTTGATGATGAAACCAAGCCTGTGGTTTGGCGTGGTCCTGTTATTGCCGGAACCGTAAAGCAATTTTGGAGCGATGTTGTTTGGAATGAGGTAGACTATATGTTTGTGGATATGCCTCCCGGCACAGGTGACGTTCCTCTTACCGTTTTCCAGAGCCTTCCTCTTGACGGTATCGTAATCGTTACAAGCCCTCAGGAGCTTGTATCTATGATAGTTGAGAAGGCTGTAAATATGGCGTCTCTTATGGATGTCAGAGTTCTCGGACTTGTTGAGAATTATAGCTACATTGTATGCCCTGATTGCGGCAAGGTTATTAAGCCTTACGGTGAGAGCCGTATTGAGGAACTTGCCAAGGGATATGGCACTACAGTTCTTGCAAAACTTCCTATCGATCCCGATCTCGCATCTCAGTGCGACAAGGGAGTTATAGAGCTCTTCGAGGGTGAGTATATGGAGCGCGCAGCAGACTTTATCGAAAACACTCTCAAATAAAAATCTAGAAAAGATCAAAAGCGGTGGGCAAAATTGCCCACCGCTTTGCATTTTAGCGTTCATATAGTTGAGTTTAATTAATCCATAAAGATAATATAAAGGTCATTTACTGATACCCTACAATGCTGAATTACGATGATTTATAAAAAATTATTTTTTCAAAAGATATACTCTCGCTTCGTAGGGCTTAAGTGTGAGGCTATCATTATCATAATTTGCGAGAATAATTTCTGCGCTAGAGAGGTCAAATGTCTTAGGCACTCTCAGTTTTGCATCCTTTTCGCTGAACGAGCATACGACGAGGATCTTTTCATTCTCATCCTCACGCGAATATGTGTAAACACTCGGGGAGAGCTTGTTATATTCACGGTAGTCGCCATATCTGACCACTCTAAGCTCTTTTCTGAGCTTGATACACTTGCGATAGAAATTGAGTACGGAATTTTCATCATTATCCTGACTCTTTACGTTAACCTCTTTGTAGTTTTCATTAACGTAGAACCAGGGGTTATGGGAGCTGAAGCCCGCATTCTCGCTATCATCCCACTGTACCGGTGTTCTCGCAGAATCTCGAGACCCGTACCATAGACGTTGCAATCTCTTTTCAGGAGATTTTTTTACTCCGACATTATTGTACTGCCAACGGGTTTGTACATCCTCGTACATCTCAGGATCGCTCGGATACCAGTTGCTCATACCTATTTCTTGTCCTTGATATACGAACGGCGTTCCCTGTAAAAACATATAAGATACAGCGAGCATCTTTGCGCTCTCAGAACGGTATTTTTCACTTCCGTATCTGGATACCATTCTTGGATGGTCGTGGTTCTCGATATAGAGCATATTCCAGCCCTTGCCCTCGAGCTTCTTCTGCCAAGATGTATATGCTCTCTTGAGTCTCCTCAAAGAAAACTTAACGTGGTTAAAGTCTGTAAACAAGCAGTCTGCCTCCTGCGTCTTAAACTGTATCATCATGTCAAGCACAGGGTTATTTCCTTCGTCGATGTACTCAAGAGCCTTCTTAGGAGTTACCATAGGCGCTTCTGCAAGAATCATACAATCGTATTTTGAGAATACGTCGCGCTTGAATTCCTCAAGATACTCGTGCAGATGAGGACCGTGATTGAAGTATAAGAAGCCCTTTGAAGCGGGCATAATATAATCGTCGGGAAGGCCATCCTTTTTGGATATGAAGGTTATAACGTCCTCTCTGAAGCCGTCAACGCCCATATCTAACCAGAATCTCAGAATGTTTTTTACTTCCTCACGCACAAGAGGATTATCCATATTCAGATCTGCTTGTTCGATAGCAAAGAGATGCATATAATATTCTTTTCTTACCTCGTCGTATTTCCAAGCTTTGCCTTCGAATAAAGAATCCCAATTGTTAGGGAGTTTTCCGTTTTTCTTTGCAGGTCTCCAAATATAGTAATCGGTGTAAGGTTCAATGCGCTCACGGCTCTTTTTAAACCATTCGTGCTCGGTGCTGGTGTGGTTAACCACGAGGTCCATGATAACCTTCATTCCTCTTTCATGAGCGCCGTTAAGTACCTTTTTAAAGGCGTCCATACCGCCGAATTCTTCGGCAATGCCGTAGTAATCCGAGATGTCATAGCCACAGTCAACTCCGGGGGAGGGGTATAGTGGCGAGAACCATATTCCGTCACATCCAAGTGACTTTATGTAATCGAGTTTTTCGAGCACTCCGAAAAGGTCTCCCATTCCATCTCCGTTACCGTCCTTAAAGGATCTCGGCCATATCTGATAAAAAACCTTGTCCTTATACCATCTGTTTTGCATAATCGACTCCTTTAAAATGAAAAAATAGATAAAATTTATTTTAATTTTTTAGCGCTTTCACGCACCATAGGTGCATATTACGGTTAGTTGTTCGAAATGTTCACCGTATTCTTTTCACACAAAATGTAGTAATCGTAAACAGAAAATTTTGCGGTTTTGGCGTGGTCAACTCCGTCAATCTTTTCTATCAAATAGCCTTGATTGATGGTTGTTTGGTTATTGATTTGATCGTTCTTTATCATCGAAGTAATATTACCGTCATGCAGTATGCTATATTCCGCGCGGTATTTGATTTGTGTATAAACCACCGTTCCGGGCAATTCCTTCAGCTCGGCGTGTCCTTGCAGAAGCATCATACTTTCGGCTTCGGTGGACTGCTCAACCGTCTGCGAAATATCGAAATAGTCTGTCACATCGTCGCCGTAGCAGTTGTAAATGACTTCGTAACGAAGCGAGGTGGAATAAAAGAGGATTTTTCTTTCTTCGGGGGTGCCTTCGTCTTGGAGATAGTACATATCACAAACTACCTTACCATCTTCCTTGTAAAACTCTTCTACTATGAAGTCGTAATACGATTCCATACGCCGTCTTGACAAACGCTCACCTGAATAATAAAATCCAAGAGGATTTGCGCCCTTAAAATCGTCAAAAAAGTTTCTCATTTGATGCCAATTTGAAGGAACGTCAAAGAGCGAGTCGGTAATCTCGGTTGGCAATACGTCGAAGGTATAATCGGATGCGCCTATCGTATCGGCAATCTCGGCATCCTTGCGTATGTTGGTGTTGTAATAAACGTATTTTATAGATCCGTCAGCACACTTGCCAAGTGCAATGAGGCAAAGAAAATTAGAGTATCTTCCTTGTATATCGTGGTTTCCGTTCTTGCCTGCAAAGGCTTGCATAGCTGCCTCAATGTTGTCACCGCCGACAAAATCTGTGCTGAATTGCCCATCATCGTAAAATTCAAGGCAAAAAGCACCTTCGGCATCATACGAAGCCTTTCCCACAAGCTCTGTACCGGTAATTATCCACTCGGTAATGCTATATTTATCTTCTGCGACTGACAAGACCTCTTCCTCGGTGTATTCCACCATATCTGGATGTGTGGTAACGCCACCGAATAGAAAACAAGAGGACAGAGTGAATGCGGTTAAAACAACAAGCAATAAGGAAGTTATTTTCTTCATATCGATATCCTCCGTAGTAAAATTAAGTTTAATTATTTCGATAGCAATAATTAATATCTTTGTTTTCTCCATTATATAATAAAAAAACTACTTAGTCAATATATAATCTATTGACTTTCACTTGCTTTTTTGGTAGAATAAGATATACAAATTACGAGGTGGAAAAATGAAATTTACATTCGTACCCGAATATTACTTTGGAACATTTGAGAAGGCAAGTGCTGACTTTCTTGAGAGCATTGGTGTAAAGGGAATAGTTCTCGATGTGGATAACACGCTTGAGCCTTATGAAAACCCCTTGCCCGGTAAGCACGTTATCGCTTGGCTTGAGTCTTTGAAAGAGAAGGGAATATCGGCGGCTATAGTTTCCAATAACGGCGGAGAAAGAATAAATCTTTTTAACGGTGAGCTCGGACTTCCCGCATATTATAAGGCTAAAAAGCCGCTCAAAAAGAATGTTTTAAAGGCTATGTCTGATATGGGTACGGATAAAACTAATACTATACTTATGGGGGATCAAGTGTTTACCGACGTATGGGCCGCGCACAATACCGGCATTCGCGCGATACTCGTTCCACCTATCAATGATAAGCGTGATATTCTTACTAAATTCAAAAGATTGCTTGAAAAGCCCGTGTTAAGAAAATATCGCAAAAAACCAAAAAGGATAATTTAAAATAGAGCAGAAAGAAGTAAAAAAGTAGTGATAGCTAAATTTGGCCCCGGAGGAAACAGTGACGCGTTCAGACTTTCGGGCTTTACATCAACTCTTGACGCGCCTGCCTGGCTTAATAGCATAGGACTTGATTCCTATGAGTATGAGGCGGGTAACGGTTTGTCCGCGAGCCCCTCAATGCTTGCCGAAATAGGAAGACGCGCGGCAGAGTATAACATTAAAATGTCGTATCACACACCCTACTTTATATCCTTGTCCGGTGTGGTTGAAGAAAAAAGATTAAACAGTATAAATTACATACGTCAAAGCATTGAAGCGGCTCGTTTGCTTGGCGCGGGTACTATCGTAGTGCATTGTGGATCATGCGCTAAAATATCACGTGATGAGGCAATGCGACTTGCGGCTGATACGCTTGTCAGAACCGCCGCTTCTATAGACACCTATGGAATCAAAATAGGTCTTGAGACTATGGGCAAAATTAATCAGCTTGGCACCCTCGATGAGGTTCTTGAGCTTTGTCGTATAGATTCCTGCTTTGTTCCCGTAGTTGACTTTGGGCATTTAAATGCAAGAGATCTTGGGGGCGTTTTTAAGAGCGTGGATGATTACTTGCGTGTCTTTGATAAAATTTCCAACAAAATGGGAGACTACGTTGCAAAAAATCTTCACTGTCACTTTTCCAAGATCGAATACACGAGCGCGGGTGAGAAAAAGCATTTGACGTTTGAGGATAATATTTATGGTCCTGAATACGAGCCGTTTATTGAGGCAATCGCAATGGAGAAACTATCCCCGAACGTTATTTGTGAATCTGCAGGAACTCAGTCAGCGGATGCTTTAGCGATGAAAACGCTTTATAAATCAATGATATAGAGGTGATACAGATGAGTAGACTTACTAAATTAAGAAATAAAATGAGAGAGCTTTCTCTTGATGCCGTCCTTGTGCTTGATGAGCTTAATCAGCACTATCTTTGCGAGTTCGCGTTTACTGACGGTTTTCTTCTGATTACGCATCATAAGGCGTATTTAGTTACAGATTTCAGATATTACGAGATGGCGCTTAATTCAGCCAATAAGAGCTTCGAGGTGCTTATGCCTGAGGAAAGAGCAGGGTTCTTTGATAAAGCACTTGCTGAAGAAGGATGCAAGCGAGTAGGATTTGAGGGAGGCACTGTTTCCTACGATGTATACCGCTCATATTGCGAGAAGCATCCTCATGTCGTATTTGAAAATATTGGTAATACAATCGAGACGATACGTCAGATAAAGGATGCCGGAGAGATTGAGAAGATGCAGATCGCTCAGGATATTACCGATAAGGCGTTCTCGCATATTCTCAAGGTGATAAACCGAGATATGACAGAGCTCGACGTTGCCGTTGAGCTTGAATATGCAATGAGAAAGAACGGCGCAGGTGCATTTGCTTTTGAGACCATATCTGTTTCAGGTGACGCTTCAGCGCTTCCTCACGGTACCCCGAGAAACGTTAAGCTTCGCGACGGATTTCTAACTATGGATTTCGGCGCAAAGTTTGACGGATATTGCTCCGATATGACGAGAACAATCGTTATCGGCAAGGCTGATTCTGAGATCAAGAAGGTTTATAACACCGTTCTTTCCGCTCAGCTTGCGGCTCTTGATTATTTGAAGGTAGGAGCAGATTGCGGAGAAGCAGATAAGATAGCGAGAGATATCATTAACGCTGAATATAACGGTACCTTCGGTCATTCGCTCGGACACTCTGTAGGCCTTTTCATTCACGAGAGCCCGAGACTGTATTCCAATGGCTTCGGAAGAAAGCTCAGAGCTGGCGAGATACTTACTGTAGAACCCGGAATATATTTGTTTGGTAAGTACGGATGCCGTATTGAAGATATGGTTGCTATTACCGAAAACGGCATTCACAACTTCACTCACTCCACTAAGGAGCTTATAGAGATAGAATAAATGGTAAAAAATGTCATTTATATTCACAGGTAGGCAAAAATATTTGCTAAAGTAAAGAAAAAATTTCATTTACCTATTGCAAAACGAAATATTTTTTGGTAAAATACTAGTGTATATTGTGAGCAAAAACGTATTTATGAGTTTTTTGTTCGGGTACGACCATGCCGTGACGGGTTACGGTCAAATATTAAAGTCAGTAAAGGATGAATCAAAATGATTACAGCAGGCGATTTCAAAAACGGTCTTACCTTCGAAATGGAAGGCAAGGTTTATCAGGTAATTGAATTCCAGCACGTAAAGCCCGGTAAGGGCGCAGCCTTCGTTAGAACCAAGTACAGAGA